>CACZPF010000246.1 GCA_902782975.1 uncultured Lachnospiraceae bacterium | reverse complement strand
GAGATCACATCATTAAGGTGCTTCATAAGAAGGTCGTGCCGGACCGCTATGATCTCCTCACCATCCTCTTCTATCTATATGCCAACAGCATTTACTATGGCGGAGATTCAGGACCTGACATGGATGAAAACATTGCACGTGTCCGTGATTTCCTTGACGAAGCAAATGCCGTTCTCAAGAAATGCGGAATGGCCCGCGTATATCCTGTCAATCCATACGAAGCGTTTCTGTTGTTGTGCCTTCTTTCCGATGACCCGATGGAAGCCTATTATGACGTATGGAAGTATTCCTTCCAAAAAGGAGAAAATTCATGATCAAAGCAGCAGCCTTTTGCCTTACCTGCAGCAGGACCAATAATGAAGATAATTATTATCTCAACGGCTACTATCTGCCGGAGATCCATGGAGATGATGAGTGGGAAGGGTCCCTTCAGGGAGCTGCTGTCTTTGGCGTTTTTGACGGCCTTGGAGGACACAGAGAAGGGGAAAAGGCATCCTTTATTGCCGCAAAACATTTTCAGGCTTTTATTAACGAAGAAGATGTGACACGCCAGGTGCGGCAATTAAACAGAACCATCCTTGACTTGACAAACAACTCCGGAACAACGGTCGCAGGAATCACTTTTACAGGAAGCAGGGCTATATTCTTTAACCTGGGCGACAGCAGGATCTATCTGTATCGGGATCACTCCTTAAAACAGATTTCCTTTGATCACATCATGAAAAGTCCCTTTGGAGGAACGACCATCACCCAGTGCCTTGGCATCCCGGAATCGGAGTTTATCCTGCAGCCTTACATCCGATCATTACCATTAAAGGGAAATGATCTTTTCATCCTCTGTTCCGATGGAGTGACAAATGTCTTACATGACCGGGAACTCTCTGATATCCTGGCCGGCTCAAAGGATATCAATACAGTATTGAAAAGATTAAAAAATACAGTCACAGAACGGAAAGCTGCTGATAATACCACCGTCATTTTATGCAGGGCAGAAAGGAGAGGATAGGGATGCTTCCGGGAAAATGGAAAGACTGGGAAGTGGTTGAAGAACTGGGAAGCGGTTCCTATGGCACGGTTTACCAGATTGAAAAAGATGACCGCACCATGGCGGTCAAGGTAATTGAGATTCCACAGAAAAATGAATACAACCAGATCATGAAGGAACATGGCCGGGATGCGGAAGCTTACTGTAGAAGTATCGCCCAGAACTTTGAAACAGAGATCCGTACCCTGGAAATGCTGCGGGATTGCGAGAATATCATCACCATCGAGGACTATATCATCGAAAAGAAAGAGGATGATATCGGCTGGACGATCTTCATCGTCATGGAATGCCTGGAATCTTTCCCGGAATACTCCATCAGCCGGGTCATTGACGAAGAGATACTTATCCGGATGGCCATCGAGATCACCACTGCACTATGTGCCTGTGAGGAAAAAGGTGTCATGCATCGCGATATCAAGCCGGAGAACATCCTTGTTGATCAAAACGGTCGTTTCCTTCTTTGTGATTTCGGTCTTGCGAGACAGTTTGAATACAAAAAACAGGTCAGCAGTGTAAAAGGCACTTATAAATACATGGCTCCTGAAGTTTACCACGGGCAGGCCTATGACGGAACAGCGGACATCTACTCCCTGGGACTGATCCTGTATGAATACATGAACCGGCGTCGCATGCCCTTTATCCCTGCCGACAAAAAGATGGTATATTTTAAGGACCAGGAGGAATCCCTGGCTTCCCGCATGAGCGGAGAAGTCATGCCGGCTCCCTGTGAAGCCTCCGCAGAGTTTTCCGATATCATCTTACGGATGACAGCCTTTCAGCAGGAAGACCGATATAAAAGTGCAAAAGATCTCCTGAAAGATCTGCAGGCATTAAAAAAGGGATCTTATCGGATCAGCAGGGAATCCATCTTTCAACGTCATAAGAAAAAAATAATCAGTCTTTCGGCCTTAAGCGCCATAGTCCTCATCTGCCTTTCCTGGTATTCCTCTCCGGTGTGGAAGGACAGAGCCTGTGGGGACTCTGCCCGATGTTCCTTAAGCCGTAGCGGAACTCTGACCATTTCAGGAAAAGGCGTTGTCAGCTATCCCGATCCCTGGTATGAAGAAAAAGAAAAGATTAAAAAAATAGTCGTAGAAGAAGGCATCACCAGACTTGGAACAGATAGCGGGGAACTGTTCGCTGACTCCTATCATCTTCAATCTCTGGTTCTTCCAAAAAGTTTGGAAGATATCGGGGATTCGATGTTTTCCAACTGCAAGAATCTGACAGATGTTGAATTCCCTGAAAACATCCAATATTGTGGATCGGATGCCTTTTACGGAACACCCTGGTTAAAAGACCAGTTTCATGATGATCACTATGCCGTGGTCAATGGATGTATTCTTGACTATGACCGGACACAGAAAGATATCGTCATACCGGAAGGCGTAGAATACATTCAGAGCGAAATCTTTGACAATGATCCCCTGATCCGCTCCATTGTTTTTCCCGATTCTCTGAATGAAATCGCAGACGGAGCCTTTCAGGGCTGCAGCAACCTTGAAAAAGTGTCTTTTGGAAAAGGGATCACTTATATCGGCACCAACGCTTTTGCGGATACCAAATGGATCCATTCAAAAGAATGGATCATAGAAAACGGTATGCTGCTGGCATACAATGGAAGCAGCGAAAAACTCTCCATACCTGAAGGTGTAACCGCAGTAAGTAACGGTGTATTTTACGGGAATCCTTTTATCAAAGAAGTCCTTTTCCCAAAGTCTTTAAAAGAAATCAGGGTTGAATCATTTCAAACTGCACCGCTTCTTCAGAAGATCACCTTCCGGGGAGATGTTTCTATCATAGAAAACCTGGCTTTCGCTAATTGTCCGTCTTTATCCGAAGTGATCTTTGAAAAAGAAATCCGCGAAATCGGTATTAATGCCTTTTCTGAATGCATAAGGTTAAAATCGATCACCATTTCTAAAGACACGAAACTGGATCACGATAAACAGTTTGCCGGGAATGGCGACCCGTTCTATGGTTGTGATGGCATAAAAATAATACGTAAATGAAATCGTGTTTTTTTCAAATACAGGCCTCCTTTAGACT
>CACZPF010000245.1 GCA_902782975.1 uncultured Lachnospiraceae bacterium | reverse complement strand
GTCACGGTATCTGTCCATTTACCATTTATATAAAGTTTGTATTCGTTCATCTCATGTACCTCTTGTTCATTCGGATCTCTGTTTCAGCGATAGTTGTCATATGCTCCTGCATAAATCGTCCTCATGATCTCTTCATCCACATCCACAGGACAGTTCAGCCGGAGTCCAAGGTCGATCTGCATGGCGATCGCGGCGCTTCCGATAAATTTATCTCTGTCAAGCCCCAGACTTTCCGGCGTGGGGATGCCGCAGGTCTTCATCAGAGAGCGGATGGCTGCCGCTGTCTTTTCTCCGATCCCGGCAGATGTCTCTGTTCCGTCAAATGCAGCACCGGCGCCTTTCCCCACAACAGCCACTTTATCAGGAATGACAGAAGCGCAAAGTTTCATAAGCTCCGGCTCCACCAGAATACAGTTATATCCATGCGGTGTATGAAAGGTGGCCGAAAGACCGTCCGCCAGATTATGCCCAAGATGAAGATCCGTATCTGTAAAGGCGATTCCCGCCCAGTTGGCTGCCAGGCAGAGCTCTGTTCTGGCTGCCAGGTCATTTCCGTTTTCAATGGCCTTCGGGAGATTTTCCCGGATCTTTTCAAGACAGGCCGAGGCAAGAAGCTCACTTCTCGGATTCCGGCCCTTCGCGGTGATCGCTTCCACCGCATGGCTGAAGGCGTCCATGCCGCTGTTTGCCGTAACGCCAGCCGGAACAGAAAGGGTAAGCTCCGGGTCCACGATGGCCAGTGTGCTGCGCATGAAAATCGACGGTTTTGTGTGATCCTCGGTTCTCGTGATCACGCTGACCTGGGAACATTCACTGCCGGACCCTGCCGTGGTCGGGATGAGAATGACCGGCACAGAGCTCACCATAAAGCTTGGCGGTGCCGTAAAATATTTCTGGATCGGACCTTCGTGATCCAGAAGAAGGGCTGCCGCCTTGGCACAGTCCATGGCTGAACCGCCGCCGATCCCGATATATCCGTCTACCTTTTCCTGCACACCGAGAGATCCGCACTCATTTACCATCGCATCGGTGGGGTCCGCCTGGATCCCTTCGTAAACAGCAAAATCTATCCCCGCTGCCGCAAGGCTTGCCTTTGCCTTATCCGCGATCCCGGATTTTTTTACACTGCTGCCATATACGCACATGACCTTTTTGCAGCCGAGTTCTTTTACCTTTTCGCCCAGCTTCCCGATGGCGCCCTCCCCGAAGAGCACCGGTACCTGCTGATCATACTGAAATATCATCTGTAGCCACCTCTTTTCTTAAAGCACTTTCTACATTGCTTCTCTTTTCTTAAAGCATTTTCTACAATGTTTCTCTTTCCATAATATCCGTCTCGACAGAAATCGTATGATTCCGGTTGATCCCCTGCAGTACATCCACCATAATATGGGCAGAAATCACAGGCGTTACGCCCAGCATCGGATCGAGCGAGGTAAGGCGGGGCCTGCAGGCATCGCAGAGGTCCGAATTATCCTCGCCGATAATGGAGATATCTTCCGGGATCTTTTTTCCCAGGTCCTGAAGGGCATAGCTTGCCCCGATGGCGATCATATCGTTGACGCACAGAAGCCCGTCGAGATCCGGATGTTCTTTCAGGATCCGGCAGGCAGCTTCGCCGCCCGCGTTTCTGCTGAGCCTCACTTCCTTATACGTATAAGCCTTTACATCCGGAAAACGGGCCGCCGTATCCAGAAATGCTTTTTCTATCGCTGCTTCACTTGCCCTGTCCTTGTCGATCATAATGGCAAGTGTGCGTCTGCCCCGTTCATATAAAAGCTCCACGCATCGCTGGATGCCTTTTTTCTCATCTGCCCCCACCGCATAAACATTGTCGAGATCGATCCGCTTTACCTGATGAACCAGGACGACCGGCACAGACTGCAGATAGCGGGATATATAGTCCGCCAGGGCTGCATGATCATGGAATGTCACGCCCATCATCATGACTCCTTCCACACGCTTCATTGCCATGTCCTTGATCGCATTCTCCAGAGCATTTTCCTCGGTACCTATGTATTTGACAAAGCAGTAATAGCCGGAACGAAGAATGGCATTCTGTGCGTTGACAAGACTCAGACTTGGGTGCAGTGAATGTGTATCATCCGTCAATATGCCGACGGTATGAGTTTTCTGCATGACAAGATTTCGTGCGTTTTCGTCCCGGATAAAATTCTCTTTATCCAGAAGTGCCTGGATCCTGAGCCGGGTCTTCTCGCCAACCCCGCTTTTATTGTTGATCACCCGGGAAACTGTACTGGCCGAAACGCCTGCCTCACGGGCAATGTCATAAATAGTCATCAGGGTTCTCCTCCCTTTTCTGAACAATCACAAGTCAAACCTTCAGGCGGCTGACGGCGAATGTCCTCATTGGTTACTATTCGCGGCCTCTTCAGACCATTCGGAATTCCCTCGCTGCAGAATTTACCGCGGAAACATCTCTTTACTCATTTTTTCGATTTCCCTGGAGACGGCTGCGTGTACCCCGGGATATACGCTGGTAGGACCTCCCTGGGTACAGCACGGGATATAATACAGGCCCTTCCCGTATGCTTCACAGGATTTTCGCACTTGTGCGGCAACTGCTTCCTGCGTCCATCCCTCATAATCCACCTTTGCGCTGTCGATGCCGCCCATCAGGGAGATCTGGCCGCCGTATTTTTCAAGGATCGCGGGGATATTGTTGGTCGTCATCACACCCTGCCAGATGTCGATCCCCATCTCGATCATGAAAGGAACCAGCGTCTCCGCATAAGAATCCGAGTGATGGACGATCACCTCTACACCGTGAGACTTATAATATCCATAAACCTTTTTATATCCGGGCAGCAGGAATTCTTCAAACATATCCGGAGAGAGGAAGGTGGATATCTGGCTTCCCCAGTCATCATGGTGGAGAATGGCATCCGGTTTTAAATACCGGCAGGCAACCTCCGCATATTCCAGTTCCCACTCCACCAGGCAGTCTATCAGTTCCTGCGTCGCCTCAGGTTCTTCATAAAAGTTGATCAGGCAGTTCTGGATCTCCTGCAGATTATGAAGCTGTTCAAAAATACCTGGCGCGCAGAGATGGGTCACAAATTCTTCTTTACGATCGACCTCTTCTGCCTGTTTAATAAACGGTTCCCATTCCTCCGCAGAATACTGTACGTGGGGAACCTTTACATATTTCTGCCATTCCGTGATATCTTTTACCACGATGTGTTCCTGGTCATGTACCGGAAAAACGCCCGGTGTTCCGACAGGCCAGGCCCTTGTAACACCCCACAGGTTCTTTTTGGGAGGTTCCCCATAGCCTGGACCGGAATTGGCCACAGCATATGGATTTCTTACCGTCAGGTTAAAGGCTTCGTACTGATTTACAAAACGGTCCGGATGACCGCCTCGTATGGTTTCAAGCAAATTTTCTCTTTTAGTCAGCATATACGATCCTCCTCTATAAACACACGTTTATATCTGACCAGATCCGTTCGGATGACGATCCGCTTTCCTACAGGTCGGTCCGGCTGATCAGATCATTCTGCAGATCCTTGTACAGTTCTACAAAGTAAGCGGAGAAACCGGCCACACGAATGACCAGATTCCTGTATTTGTCCGGATCCTTCTGCGCCGCCCTTAATGTATCCGAACCGATCACATTATATTGAACGTGCATGCCCCCTTCATTAAAGTAGGTCTGTACGAGGCGGATCAGCTTATCCACTCCTGCCTGTCCTTCCACAGATTTCGGGTGGAATTTCATATTCAAAAGAGTTCCGTTCGTGCACACGCACTGATTTAATTCTGCCGCGCCGGCCATAATCGCGGTGGGGCCCATCTTATCGGTACCCTGAGATGGTGAGATACCGTCAGAAAGAGGTGTCCCTTTCACCCGGCCGTCCGGTGTGGCAAAAGTGCTCTTTCCCATGGGGATATGACCGGAAACGGAGAACAGACCGGCCTTCAGTTTTCCGCGGATAAAGGAGCCGCTGTTATATTTCTGTGCATAGACATCCATCGCCCAGCTGGCCAGTTTATCCGCCTCCTCGATTCCGTTCCCATAATGAGGAGCCTGATTGATGATCCGCTGACGCAGTTCTTCGTGCCCTTCCCAGTTTGCCATCCAGGCATCATAAAATTCCTGTGCGGTACAGATCTTTTCATCAAAGACCGCCCACTTGATGGCAGAAAGACTGTTGGCCACCGTACCGCAGCCGATCACGGCGCTTCCGCATCCGTTATATTTTGCTCCGCCGGCCGTGGCATCGATACCGGATTCCATACATCCGTCCAGAGTAACCGACAGAGCCGGGATCGGAAGCAGACGCTGCGTAAAATATTCCGCCATATTGTTCAGGGAAATATGCCACTGGACAAAATAGTCATTCTGTTTTTTATAGGCTTCCATGACCTGGTCAAAGCTTGTCATATCAGAAAGCCTTCCGGTGTGAAGACCGCTCTGCTTTCCGTTCAGGGGATTCACCCCGTCATTTAAAGCGACGATCAGACAGTTTGCCATGTTCAGGTAGCATTTGGCATGGGGGCCTCCGCAGGCAGGAAAATCATTTCCGTTGCCGGAAGGCTCCACACATCCGACGATGCAGTAGTCCCTGGCATCCTCCTCCGAATACCCTTCAGCGATCATCATGGGGATGATCACATCATCGTTCTGGAAGGTAGGAATACCGCCCACATGTTTTGTACACTCAGTGGCTGCTTCCCACAGCTTTTTGGGTGTGTTCCTGTGGATCCGAAGAGAAAGCGGCGGGGAGTGGAGCTCCAGTCTGGCACTGGCTTCCAGAAGCATGTAGGAAAGATCGTTTGTCGCGTCATTTCCTTCTTTATCCACACCGCCAAGGCTCATCTGCTGACCGGAAGTGTATCCTCCTGCCCCCTGGGAAACAAAATGGGAACGTCCCTTGAACATGTCACAGATTTTAATAAAAAAGCAGTCTACGATCTCCTGGGCATATTCTCTGGTGATCCGTCCCTCCTCGAGATCTTTCTTAAGATAGGGATACGCATACTGATCGAACCGGCCGAAGGTGAGGCCGTGCAGGTTTCCGTCCAGAGACAGGATCAGCTGGTAAAGAAAGGCTGTCT
>CACZPF010000244.1 GCA_902782975.1 uncultured Lachnospiraceae bacterium | reverse complement strand
CCATTGGCATCGCCCTCGATCATGGTCTCGATAAAGGCCTTATTGATCATATCCATTTCCTTTTTGCAGTCCTTGTACTTAAAGGCCTGATCTTTTCCGCCTACGATGGCGGGAAGCTCTGCCAGATCGTCCGGAACAGTCCAGTCCAGTGTGATATTGGAGAAGGGGGCCTGCGTCCCCCAGCGGCTGGGTGTATTGACTCCGTAAATAAATGATTCTATACACTTTTTCACTTCCGGATAAGTCAGACCGTCTGCCTTGACGAACGGTGCGAGGTATGTATCAAAAGAAGAAAATGCCTGCGCGCCTGCCCATTCGTTCTGCATGATCCCCAGGAAATTCACCATCTGATTGCACAGAACGCTCAGATGCTTGGCCGGTGCCGAAGTGATCTTTCCTTCGATGCCGCCGAGACCTTCCCTGATCAGCTGTTTTAAAGACCAGCCCGCACAGTATCCGGTCAGCATGGACAGATCGTGCAGGTGGATGGCCGCGCTGCGGTGTGCCTCGGCAACTTCGTCGTCATAGACCTCGCTTAACCAGTAATTGGCTGTAACCGCGCCTGAATTGCTGAGGATCAGTCCGCCTACCGAGTAGGTGACAGTAGAATTCTCCTTAACACGCCAGTCTTCTACCTTTACATAGCTGTTGACGATCTCCTTGTAATCGAGAATCGTGGACTTCATATTCCGGACTTTTTCTCTCTGCTTACGGTAAAGGATATATGCCTTTGCCACATCGGAGTATCCGGCCTGGATCAGAACATTTTCCACACTGTCCTGAATATCTTCGACGGTAACTTTATTATGAACGATCTTATCCTGAAAATCAGCCGTAACTCTGAGGCCCAGCAGTTCGATCATATCCTGGCTGTAGTTTTTTTCTCTGGCGTCGAAAGCTTTGCTGATCGCCGAAGTGATTTTTTTCATTTGAAATTCGGCAATCTCACCGTCTCTTTTTTCAACCTGAAACATTTAGTCTTTCCCCCTTAACTAAATTCCTGCGGCACGTTTCCTTTTGCGCCGCCGAATCCTATTGTATCAGACTGGTTGTCTTACGTCAACTAAAAAACACCATATCTTGTGTTAAGATTTTGTTTCCAACACAAAATGGTGTTATTTAGCCAAAACTATGTAAATCCGGTAATTTGCCGGTTTTTTCGCTCTGTCAAGCAGAAAACCGCCTGCAGAGAGAAAATAATCTTTCCGTTTTTTAAAGAATTTTGGTATATATTTCCATAGGGATCCGGGCTGTGATGGCGATCCCGTCTTCACGGTAATCTTCGGTAAGCAGCTGACCCTGTTTACGGACAAGCTGGATCATCCCTGCCTTATCGTAGGGAACAAGTCTCTCGATATAAATCATCTTCTGCGAAAGCAGTTCACTGAGGAGTTCCTTTAAGTCTTCCAGCCCTTCTCCTGTTCTGGCAGAAATACGAAGACAGTAGTCTGCTTTGTGATCGACCAGGCGCTCCGCTCCCGGATCATCCTGTTTATTGAACAGCGTGATCACCGTCTTTCCGGAAGCTCCCAGCTCGGAGAGCGTTTCATATACCACATGCATCTGCTTTTCCGCCTGAGGATTCGCGGCATCCACTACATGCAGGATATAGTCCGCATACTTTGCCTCTTCAAGCGTACTTTTAAAAGCTTCTACCAGATGGTGGGGCAGCTTCCGGATAAATCCGACTGTATCCGTCAGTAATATTTCCTGCCCGTCCGGCAGATCAAGAAGGCGCGTTGTCGGATCCAGCGTAGCAAACAGCTTATCTTCCGAAAGTACATCCGCCCCTGTCAATGCATTTAAAAGGGTGGATTTACCGGCATTTGTATATCCTACGATCGCAGCAGAAGCTCTTCCGGATTTTTCTCTTCCTTTCCGGATCAGCGCCCGGTGCTTTTCCACCTGCAGAAGTTCCTGCTTTAAAGCAGAGATCCTCTCCCGGATGAGACGGCGGTCCATCTCCAGCTTCTTCTCTCCGGGGCCTCTTGTCCCAATGCCGCCGCCCAGACGGGAAAGAGATTCCCGAAGGCCCACAAGGCGCGAAGCCCGATACCGGAGCTGGGCAAGTTCGACCTGGATCTTGCCTTCACTCGTCACGGCGCGCGATGCAAAAATATCCAGGATCAGCAGCGTGCGGTCGATCACTTTACATTCCAGTTCCCGTTCCAGATTGTTGATCTGGGCCGGGGATAATTCGTCATCACAGATGACACAGTTCGCATCCATAGCAAGCAGGAGAGATTTTACTTCCTGGATCTTTCCTTTGCCGATATAGCTGCCCGGATGGACCGCTTCCCTGTTCTGAATGACCGTAAACACGGTCAGGGCTCCTGCCGTACGGGCAAGTTCCCGCAGTTCCAGAAGAGATTCCTCTGTGTCCTCCGCCTCATACTGGCAGACGCCCACCAGAATCACACGTTCCTCCAGATTCTTAAATTCTTCCATACAGTATTTCCTTAAGCAATTGCTGCAGCGGTTCCCCGCTCAATAGTTCACCCTGCCGTGCCGTAACCCGTTCCGTTCGTAAACAGAACAGTTCGAAAACAGATCGGCAAGTAAACGAATCAATTCGCAAACGGATCGGTAAGTAAACGGATCGGTAAATAAACTGACCTGTAAGTCAGTCTTACTGCATCCCGGGGAGATGACCGGTACGGGACCGGAGGAACGTCAGCTCTTTCCGGGCAGCTTCGTCGTCAGGGAACATCGCTGTATATTCACGGCATTTTTCTTCTGCGGTCGCAAAATCCAGCCGTTTTTCATAAACAACGATCTCATTAAAAAGAAGGCTCTGCATCTCTTCGGTCGTGGCGGAAGGGATTCCGTTCTCGATATTTCGAAGAGCAGACTCATAATTGCCGTCCTCAATATCGCACTGAGCCAGACCGTTATACCCCTTTGCCGTATTTCCCACACGGGTAACATACTGGGTGTACATCGCCCGGGCATTGGAAGAGTCATGCTGCGCAAGGTAAACCATCCCCAGCAGCAGGAGAGCTTCTGTATTATCTTTATTGACAGCCTGGATCAGCTCCTGCGCGGCGTTGCCATAGTCTTCCATATAATAGTAAACTCTTCCCCGGTCACAGTAATCCTGTGCTGATTTCGGCTGATTGTTGAGTGATTTTTCAAGAAAGCGTGTACCGTCCGCCTCCATGCCCCGGTCCAGATATTCCTGATAGATCATAAAAGCGGTTTCGTAAGAAGGTTTTTTATCATATGCCTTCTCAAATTCCGCCATCGCCTCATCATAAGAATCCATGGCAAGAGCCACGGCACCGGTCAGAAAGCAGACATCCATATCGATCTCAAATTCCTGCTGGAGCGTCTGGCAGTCAGCCATAGCAGAGGCATGATCCCCTCCCTCCAGATAGGCGGTCGCCCGGTAGGCATACAGATCCCGCTGCATCTGTTTACTGACATCCTCTCCATACAAAGCGGCGGTGAACTCATCTGCCGCCTCCAGACTGCGTCCGAGCCTCATAAGAGCGATCCCCGCACCGCGGTGAGAACGGGTAACCTCCACCCCGTCTGATGCGGACTCCAGATATCCTTCCAGCGCGTAGGAATAGCTGCCCTGTTCCAGATCTTTTCCGGCCTGATCATAGATCTGCCGGTTTTCACCACAGCCTGCCAGTATTACAGCTGCCGCCGCACCACAGGCTGCCGCCTTAAAAGCATTTTTCAACTTCATCCGATAATCCTTTCAGTCGTCACAGACAGTCACCTGCTGCCGGTAAAGTCCTCTGGGATACACACCTGCTTCGGTCAGCTTTTTAAAAGAGCTGATCACGGCAGGAAGGTCTTCTTTATAGGTAACGCCAAACCAGGAGTCCTTTGTTTCCAGCACTTCTACCCTGACTTTGTTTTCCCGGATCAGCCGGTCGATAAAGATCGGAAGAAGAAACTCTTTTGGCTCGCTTTCTCCGGCATGTTCATTCAGAAAATCGATGAATCCCGCTTCCAGACTGTCCAGAAAGTCCGGCGTGAGCCCCCACATGTTCATGGATACCAGACTATTAAGATCCAGCGGATAGATCTGCCCGTCACTTCGCTTCTCGCCGGCTCCGTCCGCCGTCCTGCTTATGTTTTTGGTTTCCCGGATGCCTGTCAGGCATCCCTCCTGTATCCGGCAGATTCCGCGGGTGACCGTCCCGTTATCGCTCAGAGTATTGCCAAGTCTGAATCCTGCCATACAGATATGAAGGAATCCATCCGCGGGCTGATCCTGCAGCAGAAACGCATGCACCAGACGGTAAGCCTCTTTCCCGTAATAGTCATCTGCATTAATGACGGCAAACGGTTCCGAAAGGATCTTTTTCGCCGCCAGAACAGCCTGCCCTGTTCCCCAGGGTTTTGTTCGTTCCGGCGGACAGACAAACCCTTCCGGAAGATCTTCAAGCTCCTGAAAAGCATATTCCACTTTAATCTGCTGTTCTACCCTGGAACCGATCACTCTTTTAAATTCTTCTTCGAGATCACGCCGTATAATAAAGACGACCTTGTCAAATCCGGCGTCTATGGCATCTCTGATGGAATAATCCATAATAAGTTCACCTTCCGGTCCCACAGGGGCCAGCTGCTTGATCCCGTTTTTATAACGGCTTCCAATCCCTGCAGCCATGATCACAAGCGCCGTTTTCTTAACATCTGCCATATCAGGATACAACCCCCTTCCTATATCATTCCACGTAAGCACCCGGTATCAGACGACCTTCTCCTCGGAACCCGCCTGTGAGTCGACCAGTTTCGCGGCCTGATCTGCCGCGATCAGGCTGTCGATCACCTCGTCCAGATCCCCGTCCAGAATATTAAACAGTCTGTGTGTCGTAAGCTTGATCCGGTGATCCGTCACTCTGCCCTGCGGGAAATTATACGTCCGGATTTTTTCCGACCGGTCGCCTGTGCCGATCTGGCTCCGTCTTTCCTCTGCTTCCGCATCATGTTTTTTTCTGAGTTCCATCTCATAAAGACGTGACCTCAGGATCTTGAGTGCCTTATCTTTATTTTTCAGCTGCGATTTTTCATCCTGGCAGGAGATCACAATCCCCGTAGGAATGTGGGTCAGCCGTACCGCCGAATCAGTTGTATTGACACACTGTCCACCGTTTCCTGAAGCACGGAACACATCAAATTTACATTCTGAAAGATCCAGATGGAAATCCAGTTCCTCCGCTTCCGGCATAATGGCCACTGTACAGGTAGAAGTATGGATCCGCCCGCCCGATTCCGTCTCGGGGACTCTCTGCACCCGGTGTACGCCGCTTTCATACTTAAGGCGTGAGTAGGCGCCTTTTCCTCTGATCCTAAAGGTCACTTCCTTAAAACCGCCGATCCCGCTCTCACTGAGGCTCAGCATTTCTGTCTTCCACCGCTGGCGTTCCGCATATTTTGAATACATCCGGTATACCTCAGAAGCAAACAAAGCCGCTTCCTCTCCGCCGGCGCCTGCCCGGATCTCCACGATGACATTTTTCTCATCATTCGGATCCTTGGGAAGGAGGAGGATCTTGAGCGTATAAGACAGATCGTCCACACGCTTTCTTGCGTCCGCAAGCTCATCCTTCAGCATCTGACGCATTTCCTCGTCTTTTTCTTCCTCCAGCATGGACAGGCTGTCCTCAATGGTCTTCTGACATTTTTTGTATTCTTTATAAGCACTTACTACCGGTGTCAGGTCGCTCTGCTCTTTCATGAGGCGCTGAAAACGTTCCGGCGATGCTGCTACATCCGGTTCTCCCAGTTCCCGCACGATCTCTTCAAAGCGGACCAGAAGATCATCCAGTTTGTCAAACATTCTATCACTCCAGTCTGCCCCGGACCACACGGTCCAGCTGCGCTAAATCTTTAATAATTTCCACCTGATGAAATCCATTGTCAAGAAGTATCTTTCTGACGGCATCCCCCTGATCCCATCCGATCTCAAAAAGAACAGATCCTCCCGGTTTCAGATACTCTTTTCCCTTTGCGGCGATCTGCCGGTAAAAGAACAGTCCGTCCTCTTTTCCGTCCAGTGCGGCCACCGGGTCATGAAGACGTACCTCCTCCTGAAGATTCTGGATCTCGGACGTCCGGATATATGGTGGATTTGAAATAAGCATATCATATTCCGGTATATCTTTTCCACTTCTTTTCGCAAAATATCCGGAAGAAAAAAGATCGCTCTCGACAAAATCCACTTTTTCCGAAACACCGAGCCGCGCTGCATTTATTTTTGCCACCTCAAGAGCCTCCGGCGAAATATCCACTCCTGTTCCCCAGCTGCCGTCCTTTAAACAAAGAAGACTCAGAATAATACACCCGGAGCCGGTACACATATCCAGGATCCGCGGACTGTCAACATTTTTTAAAATGGCCAGGGCTTCCTCTGCCAGTGTTTCCGTATCCTGACGGGGAATCAGCACATGCTCGTTCACAAAGAAGGGGAAGCCCATAAACCAGGCTTCCTCTGTAAGATGCTGAAGGGGGATATGTCTTCTTCTCCGGCTGATCAGTTCCCTGTACCGGTCTGCTTTTGCCGGATCTGTCTGCTGTGCCGGATCAGTATAGTAAGCTGCTTTACCGACACCTGTTGCAAATTCCAGAAGAAGCCAGGCATCGAGCCGGGCTTCTTCTATACCTGCCTTTTTTAATTCACTGGTCCCCTCTTCCAGGAGGGATTTAAGAGATCTTTCTGACATCCTGCCTGCCGCTCCGTCACTGCTGCCCCGTTCCGGCAGAAGATTCTTTCTGGTCCACCGGGACTGTAACGCCAAATTCTTCCTTCAGATAGGTTCTCCAGTCAAAAACCGCTTCCACTGCCTTGATGGCCACCTCTGCCATATCCGGCGTGGGCTCGATCGTAGTCAGCCCCTGAAGAGCAAGCCCCGGTGCACTGCAGGCCTTAGCCAGAGAGGACTCCGTCCGGCCTGCCCACTGGATGATCTCGTATGAGACCCCTGCCACGATGGGCACCATCAGAAGACGCCCTGCCAGGCGCATCCAGAATACCGGCACGAGTACAAAAATGAAATGAAGAAAAATACTGACCAGCATGACCAGGAATAAAAAGCTTGTACCGCATCTTCTATGCCTGCGGGAACTCTTCATCACGTTTTCCACCGTAAGGGGCAGACCGCTCTCCACACAGTTGATGCACTTATGCTCTGCACCGTGGTACATGAAAGTCCTCCGGATATCCTTCATGCGGGAGATCAGAAACATGTATCCCATAAAAAGAGCGATCTTCACAAATGCCTCGACAATCGTCACCAGCACCTCGGATGCTCCAACTTTTCTCAGAAGACTGGCAAGTATATAGGGAAGAAAGGCAAACGCAGCTACAGAGACCGCAATCGAAATAACGACCGTCACGTATAAAAGGACCTTAAACATCTTATCTTCTTTGGCCTTCTTTTTTTCCAGTTCTTCTTTAGTCAGCGCTTCATTTTTCTTCTTTTCTGCTTCGTCTTCCTCATCTCCGGCGATCTCGGCGGAATACATCAGACATTTTGTTCCGATGACAAGTGAATCAACAAAACTTGCGATGCCTCTGAGGATCGGCTTTTTCCAGATTGGAGATTTTCCGAACGTACATTTATAATCTTCTATTTTTATCTCTATTTCCTTATCCGGACGGCGCACACCTACAGAGTATTTATCTTTATGGCGCATCATAATGCCTTCCATAACTGCCTGGCCGCCGATGTTTGATGGTTTCATAGATATTTCCTCTTCGAATGAAAAACTAATGATAAAACTCTTTGAAAGAAAATCCGAATGATCTGTTTTACGAAAAAGCCGCGTACAACTTCTGACAGCTGTACACGGCTCCTCTGGCCCAAACATATGCACATTGCTGTACCTGTCTGGTTTGCTGTGTTCGTGATCTTTAATATGCCCGTTGAAACAAAATTATTTGTTAAGGCCGTATTTTCTGTTGAACTTATCAATACGTCCACGAGCCTGTGCTGCCTTCTGCTGTCCTGTATAGAACGGATGGCACTTGGAACAGATTTCTACGTGGATCTCTTTCTTTGTAGAACCTGTTGTAAAGGTATTACCGCAGTTACAGGTAACTGTTGCCTGATAATAGTTCGGATGGATTCCTTCTTTCATGATTTTCACCTCACTGTACTTATATTATCTT
>CACZPF010000243.1 GCA_902782975.1 uncultured Lachnospiraceae bacterium | reverse complement strand
ATCGATCTGTTCAATGCCGGTCTTGCCAACATCGTAGAAAACGGCAAATACGAAGAAATCGTAGCTAAATATCTGGGTGAAGAAACTGCTGCCGCCTCTGCCGCTTCCATGAAAGCAGATACCGCAAAATAAAATCCCCCTGCGCACTTTGCTGCCTTCCTCATGTTTTGGCGCTCGCCAAATTCACAGCCCTGCTCGTGAAGGCACGTCAGTTCTATGAATTTGGCCCGCCGCTTCTTTCGTATCTGCGCCCGGCTATAGTTAAAGCGGAGTTCGCTCTGATAAAATCAAATCCGGCAGAAAGGATCAATAGCCATGGTTCGAATAATGTCCACCTATGGAACGCTTCTGTTCAAGGCAATGGGACAGACGCTCCTTCTGGCCCTCAGCGGATTGTTTTTCGCCTGTATTCTGGGGTTGATTTTTGGTATTCTCAGTGTATTAAAAAATAAAATATGCAATATCATAGCCCAGATCTTCGTGGATATAATCCGGGGTGTACCGATGATCGTCCTGGCATACTTTGTCTATTTCGGCGTTCCCTACGGCTTAAATACGATCGGAGGAATGAAAGTGACCCTTACCGCACTTCAGGCCGGCACCATATGTCTGGCGCTGAACTGCGGAGCATATATGGCCGAGATCATCCGGGCAGGTATCCAGTCTGTGGATATCGGTCAGATGGAAGCCGCAAGGAGCCTTGGCCTGCCCTACTGGCGCGCCATGCAGAGAGTCATTCTGCCGCAGGCTATCCGGACTATGATCCCGAGTATCATCAACCAGTTCATCATCACGCTGAAAGATACTTCCATTCTGTCCGTCATCGGATTTCCGGAACTGGTCAATACAGCAAAAAATGTTGTTGCAAATACGTTCATGTCCTTTCAGACATGGATCATTGTAGCCATTATGTATTTAATAATAATCACGCTTCTGGCCAAGCTGGCCAAGATTCTTGAGAGGAGGCTGAATCGTGGCCGAGCTTAAGCAGAATGTTAAGATCCATGTCTCTAATCTCATGAAGAACTTCGGCAGGCTGGAAGTTCTGAAGGATATCTCTCTGGATATTTATGAAGGTGAAGTAGTCGTTATCATCGGCCCTTCCGGCAGCGGAAAATCCACTTTTCTGCGATGCATTAACCAATTGGAGGAGGTCTCCGCCGGCGAGATTCTGGTCGACGGAATTAACGTCACAGATAAGAAGGTGGACATCAACAAAGTCCGTGAGCGGGTCGGCATGGTATTCCAGCATTTTAATCTGTTCAACAACATGAATGTACTGCGAAACCTTATGCTGGCACCGGTGGACCTGAAAAAAGCAGACAAGGCCCAGGCCGAAAAAAATGCGATGGAAATGCTCCGAAAGGTCGGTATGGAGGATAAGGCATATGCGTATCCCATGCAGCTCTCCGGAGGCCAGAAGCAGAGAGTAGCCATTGCAAGAGCCCTTTGCATGAATCCGGATATCATGCTGTTTGATGAACCCACCAGTGCTCTGGATCCGGAAATGGTCGGAGAAGTGCTTCAGGTCATGAAGCAGCTGGCCGCAGATGGCATGACCATGGTGATCGTTACGCACGAGATCGGCTTTGCCAGGGAAGTTTCGGACAGAGTGATCTTTATGGATGGAGGCTATATTGTAGAGCAGGGTCCTCCGCTCGAGCTCATCAACAATCCAAAAGAGCCCAGGACCATCGATTTTCTTAACAAGGTTCTTTAATTTCGGGCCTCTGTTCCGAAAAGACAGAGGATATCGAAGAGAAAAAAATATTTTTCTTACCAGAAAAAAAGAGGACGGATCCTCATTCCAAAACCGGAGTGAGGACCCGTCCCTTTTTCATTAATTTCCAAATGCGTATTTCATGATCGTATCCTGCGACAGGTTCTCATTCTTCAATTCCCCTGTCACAACACCTTCATGCATTACGATAACTCTGTCTGCGATGGCAAGTACCTCCGTCATCTCGGATGATATACATACAATGGAGATCCCTTCTTTTGACAGTTCATCAATGATCTTGTAGATCTCCTGTTTTGCCCCTACGTCGATTCCGTTGGTGGGTTCATCCATGATCAGGATTTTGGGCGTACACATAAGGCATCGCGCCAGGATCACCTTCTGCTGATTCCCGCCGGAAAGATATTTGATCTTCTGCTGCAGGGATGGCGTTTTGATCTGCAGCTTCTCAACCTGTTCTTCAACGGCTTGTGAAACCTCCCGCGAGTGTATGATGCCGCCTGTGGTATAGTTTCCCAGTGCACTGATCCTCGTATTGTCGAGAACCGACATCTGCGGGAGGATCCCTTTGATTTTGCGTCCTTCCGGAACCAGAGCCATTCCCTTCTTCATCATCAGGGACGGGGTCCTTCTGTTTATCTGATCTCCATCGATATACACCGTACCGCTGTTCTGCTGCCTGCAGCCGAATACTGTCTCAAGAAGCTCAGTTCTTCCCGCTCCCACAAGTCCTGTAATAGCCAGCACTTCAGCAGGATACAATTCAAAGCTTGCATCTTTCACCATATTTTTATAGGAAATATGTTCAACCTTAAGAACCGGTTCGGCGTTATAATCTGCCCTGCAGGAATGGTACTTTTCATTTTTGTATTCACGGCCTACCATTGTAGACAAGACCTGGTTGATGGTGATCTCATCTGCCATGGAACTTCCGACTACGCATCCGTCCCGAAGTATGGTTATACGTTCGGCGATCTCAAACACTTCCTCCATACGGTGGGAAATATAAATGATCGCTACCCCCTGATCTCTCAGTTCACGGATCAGATTCAGGAGGATCTTCGTCTCATTCTGTGTCAGAGAAGAACTTGGCTCATCCATAATGATCAGCCTTGCATTCAGTGAAAGAGCCTTTGCGATCTCCACCATCTGCTGCTGGGATACGCTCAGCTTCTTCACAGTGAGGCCGGCGAACTCCGGCCCCAGCCCTACTCTTGAGAGCGCTTCCACGGTCTGTTCTTTCAGTTTCCGGTAATCGATTTTCCCAAAGGCTCCCTTTGGAAGCCTGCCCATAAAAATGTTTTCGTCGACACTTAAGTGAACAGCCAGCGACAGTTCCTGATGGATCATGGCGATTCCAAGATCCTTCGGCTCCCGGCTGTCTTTAAAGTGTACTTCTTTTCCTTCCCAGATCAGTTTTCCCTCCGTCTGTCCATAAACTCCGGAGAGAATATTCATCAGGGTGGATTTTCCTGCGCCGTTTTCGCCCACCAGTGCGTGAACTTCACCTGTAAAGACCTGAAAGCACACATCTTTCAGGGCCTGTACACCCGGAAAACTTTTTGAAATATTCTGTACATCCATCAATAGCTTTTTCACAGAAAAACCTCCCCGGAAAATGATCTGCCGAAGGCTTCATCCGCAAGGTAAGCCTTCATAATGGAGAAAGACTTTTGCTATTCACGGTGCTTAATAAACCGCCGTTACCGATCAGCCTTCATATTCTCCGTACATTTCAACTGCCGTTTCAGGCGTAACAACAATATTGTCGGTAGCAAAATGCTCCGGATACTCGGTGCCGCTTACAATATGATTGTAGAGCATGACCAGAGAATCCCAGGACTGGCCCTGCGGATCCTGAGAAATGGCTGCTACGATCTCACCGCTGTATACATATTCCATATTCTCCGGTGTATGATCATAACCTACAACACCCACCTTGCCTGTAAGTCCCTGCTCCTGGATAGCCTGTGCAGCTCCAAAGGTACCGCCGGCGGTCACATAGACGACCTTAAGGTCCGGATTGGCTGTCAAAAAGTCCATGGTCTGGGAATAAGCGGTCGTGGCAGAGTCCTTATTCTCAACAATACCTACGATCTCGACATCCGGGCAGTTTTCTTTCAGATAATCAATTCCGCCGTTCATACGGTCTTCGTGCTGTACAGCACCAAAGGTACCGGTAATGACCGCTACTTTTCCTTCGCCGCCGCAGAATTTTGCAATTTCTTCTCCGGCAGTCTGGCCTGCTGAATAGGCATTCTGTCCGACTGCGGCAAAGCGCTTGCCCGGAATATTTCCTTCGGCAACAAAGGTAATGACCGGTATTCCGGCATCCACCGCTTTGTCAATAACCTCGTCGGTTCCGTCAAATACAGGCAGTACGGCGATTCCGTCATATTCCATTGTGATTGCATTTTCCATGCCGGCAATAACATTGTCGGCTGTCATTTCATCGCCCATATTGATATAATCTACTGTACAGTTATAGTCTTTCAGATATTCGGCGACCGCATCATATCCCTCTTTTACCTGCAGGAAGAACGGATTCGTCTGGAAGGTCAGAAATGCAAGTCGTAATTCTTCTTCAGCCGCTGCTTCTACAGTAAAGTGGCCGTAGGGAATATCGGCTGCCTCTTCCGCCATTACCGGAAATGAAGCAGCTACAAGTGCGGCAGCCATGGCAAAGCCCAGTAAATACATGCGTTTTTTCATAGTAAAGTTCCTCCTTTAAAAAAATGTATATTGTTATAGCCTGCAGTCCCATCTGCCGGCTGCAACTTCAAAGTTTTATCACGTGAATACCACGAATAAAAAATCAAGGGACAATTCTGCCGGAGCAAAATGGATCTCCGGCAAGCCACGCATCGTTTTATTTCTCTGCCCGGATCCTCTTGATACTGTCCATAAACACGGCGGCAATAATAACGCAGCCCAGCACGACAACCTGCCAGTAAGCTGATATCTTGAGCAGAACAAATGCATTCTTAAGAACGCCCATGATGGCTGCTCCTATCAGAACTCCTATGATCGTGCCTTCACCGCCTGCCATACTGGTACCGCCGATAACGACCGCAGCAATTGCATCCAGCTCATATCCGGCCCCGGCCGTAGGGTCGGCAGCTTTTAATGTACCATAGGAAATAACCCCGCACAGACCGACCAGCATGCCGGAGATAGCAAATGCCGTCACCTTTACCTGACCTGCTTTCACACCGGAAAACCTGGCCGCCACCTGATTGCTGCCCACCGCAAAGATATTCCGGCCCAGCTGGGTATATTTTGTAAAAAGGGTAAAGGCCAGAATAACAACCAGCATAATGATGGCCGAAACCGGCATTCTCCCCACATATCCGCCTCCCAGCACCGAGACCGGATT
>CACZPF010000242.1 GCA_902782975.1 uncultured Lachnospiraceae bacterium | reverse complement strand
CTCGGATAAGGATGAAAAGTTCGCCATCGTCTTTGCCGCCATGGGCGTCAAATATGATGTGGCGGAATTCTTCCGCCGCACCTTCGAGGAAAGCGGCGTATCGGACCATGTGGTCATGTATCTCAACCTGGCCAACGACCCGGTGGTGGAACGGCTTCTCACCCCCAAGATCGCTCTGACTGCCGCAGAATACCTGGCCTTCGAAAAAGGGATGCATATCCTGGTCATCCTGACCGATATCACTTCTTTCTGTGAAGCCATGCGGGAAGTATCTTCTTCCAAAGGAGAGATCCCGTCCCGAAAGGGTTATCCCGGATACCTCTACAGCGAACTGGCGACCCTTTATGAAAGAGCCGGGATCGTCCGGGGCGGAACCGGGTCTGTGACCCAGATTCCCATTCTCACCATGCCGAACGATGATATCACGCACCCGATCCCGGACCTTACCGGCTACATCACAGAAGGACAGATCGTTCTGGACCGCCAGCTCCACGGACAGGGGGTCTATCCGCCCATCAGCGTTCTTCCCTCCCTCTCCCGTCTTATGAAGGATGGTATCGGCGAAGGGTATACAAGGGCGGACCACCAGGCAGTCGCCAACCAGCTGTTTTCCTGCTATGCCCGGGTTGGGGATGCAAGAGCTCTGGCATCAGTCATCGGTGAAGACGAGCTCTCCCCTATGGATAAAAAATATCTGGCCTTTGGAAAAGCTTTCGAGGCCGAATTTGTGGGACAGTCCGACACGGAGGACCGGGATATCACGGAAACCCTCGATAAAGGCTGGAAGCTTCTTGGACTTCTTCCCCGGGATGAACTGGACCGTATCGATACGAAGATCCTCGATCAGTATTACAGAGAGACCACATTGAGGTAAAATTATGGATCCTAATTCCTTTCCGACCAAGGGAAATCTGATCATAGCCAAAAATTCTCTGGCTCTTTCCCGCCAGGGTTTTGAACTGATGGATAAAAAACGGAATATTCTGATCCGCGAAATGATGGAGCTCATCGATCAGGCAAAAGATATCCAGACACAGATCGATGAGACCTTTTCGGCTGCCTACGCAGCACTCCAGAAGGCCAATCTGGAGATCGGCATCGTATTTGTCCAGCAGATTGCCCGGACCGTCCCCGTCGAAGAATCCATCCGGATCAAGACCCGCAGCGTTATGGGAACGGAAATTCCTCTCGTCGAATATGATAAAAAGAAAAACGTCCCCACCTATGCCTATTACAGCACCAGGGCTTCTCTGGATGAGGCAAAAGCCGCCTTTGACAAAGTCAAGGAGCTTTCCATCCGGCTTTCCATGGTAGAGAATACAGCCATCCGGCTGGCCAATAATATAAAAAAGACCCAGAAACGGGCTAATGCACTTAAGAATATCACCATCCCGAAATTTGAAGCGCTGACGCGCGACATCACCAACGCGCTGGAAGAAAAAGAGCGGGAAGAATTCACCCGGCTGAAGGTCATAAAGAAAATGAAAAGTCAATAGCAAAATATTAACTTTTTGTGTTTTTATGACGATTTATGAAAAACCTCTAAATCAAAAAGCCCCCCTTTATGATTATGTTAATCAACAGAGTTTTCCACATTCCTTAAAAAAATGTGGAAAACTCTGTGTATAACCATAAAATGGGGCTTTTTCCGTCTCATCTCATGTGGAAAACTCATGTAACAATTTTGAAACAATTTGTAATTGTTTCGTCAATTTGTGCATTTTGACAGATGAACATTCCGGACAGCACCGGGTAGTCTGTTGTTACAGTACCTGCTTTCATCCTTCAAGATCCTCTGTGACGGAGTTGACAGCGTTTGCTCCGTCGCTGGCGGCTGTCAGGACCTGCCTGAGCGCCTTGGTTCGGATATCACCGGCAGCATAAAATCTGTCGAGGCTGGTCCGGCAGTCTTCTGCTGCCTCGATATACCCGGCAGGAACAGTTTTCAGCAGGCCTTTTTCCATCAGCGGCTGCAGAGGTTCTGTATTAGGCACCATGCCGGCTGCCACAAAAACAGCATTAACCGGGAGCATGGATTCCTCCCCGGAGACCGTATGCTGCAGGAGCAGGCCGCTGACTGCCTCCTGCCCCTCGATCTTCAGCGGGCGGCGGTTCCACAGGACCTCAATATTCTCCGTTTCCAGAAGCTTCTTCTGCAGCAGCTTATCCGCCCTCAGTTCGTCTCTTCTGTGGACCAGATACACCTTTTCGCAGATGCGCGCCAGAAACATGGCGTCTGTCACAGCCGTATTCCCGCCCCCTACGACAGCTGCCTTCTGATTCTTAAAAAACGCTCCGTCACAGGTGGCACAATAAGAAACTCCCGCGCCGGAAAGCTCCTCTTCGCCCGGAATGCGCAGCTTTCTGTGTGCGGCGCCTCCAGCATAGATCACGGCTCTGCCGGAATATCGATGCTTTTTGGATTCCACCAGAAACAGACCGGTCTCCGGATCTTTATCTATAGAACGCACCTTCTCACGTACCGGCGAAAATCCAAGCTTCCCGGCATGTTCTTCAAAGGCCTCCCCAAGAGAAGCTCCCGTAATGCCAGGAAGCCCCGGATAATTGTCTACAAGGCCGCTTTCCGTTATCTGCCCGCCGATACTGAAGCTGCTGTTGATCCAAATAAAAGACAGCATGGCGCGCGAAGCATAGATGGCCGCAGCCACGCCTGCCGGTCCCCCTCCTACAATGATCAGATCATAGATTTCTTCCATGATGAATCCCCCGTTTTTCGTTTTTCCTGTCCTCCCGGTTTTCCAGGAAGTTTTACAACTATCCATATCCTACCATAAATCAGATCTCCATGCACGCGAAATGTTACCGCCGGAACATATCTGTTCTGAATTGCCGGCCAGTTCATATACGCGTCGGCACCATCAACAAAATTGCACATGAGAAGAGCGTTTGAAGGTGCGTTTTTCTCTATTCTTTTGACAACATATTTGGTATAATAAATCCTGTCTGATATACCATATGTACACATGAGGGTGTCTATGGGGTACAAAACAGATCTTTTATCTTTTCCGATTTCTGGATTATCGAAAGGATTTTTATGAAACGTAATGACAATACTCCTTTAAATGTGATAGAAAAAGTAAATTCCCGCATCAGCCTGTTCTGCTCGATCCTTGTTCTGATCACCGCAGCGCTTCTGCTGGCTCTGCTGGATTACCGGATGATCAAAAAACCCGAGATGGACCGTCAAAAGCGTAAAGAAGCTGCGTCACAGCTCGAAGTACAGAAAGAGGAGGTCGGTCTCGTCACCACCGCCAGCGTCATCGCCGTAGGGGATAACCTGTACCATACCAGCACCATAGAAGCCGGCATCTCCCCGTCTGGTGAATACAACTATGATTTTCTCTACCAGAACGTCGTGGATGAAATACAGGCCGCAGACATCGCGATCGCAGACCAGGAGACCGTGATCACCTCCAACCGGGAAGCCATTTCCTCCTATCCGATGTTCCGTTCTCCGGTCGAAGCCGCCGAAGGTCTGGTGAACGCAGGCTTTAATGTAATCTATCAGGCGACGAACCATGTTGATGACGCAGGACTGGAGGGGATTCAGGAAACGCTGGATTTCTGGAAGAACAGGCATCCCGAAATCACCCTTCTCGGTATCCACAGCACAGAGGAGGATGCCGAAGGCATCAAAGTCCGTGAAGTGAACGGGATCCGTATCGCTTTTCTCGAATATACCTACGGAACGAATATGGCCTCCACGGAAGGTATCCAGGACTATATGATCGATAAATTCAGCAAAGGCCGGGACAAGGTCAGTGAAATGATCCAGAAGGCGAAAACCATGGCTGACTGCATTATTTTCATCGCCCACTGGGGAACCGAGGACGAACCCATGCCCACCGAGTACGAAAAGCAGTGGGCTACCTTTCTGATGCAGCAGGGAGTAAACGTGGTGATCGGAGGACATCCCCATGTGCTCCAGCCCTACGGGCGCCTGATGGATGGCCAGGGACATGATATGGCGATCTTCTATTCCCTCGGCAATTTTGTCTCAAATATGAACCTCCTTCCCGAGGTCGTGGAAGGAATGGCCTCGTTCACCATCGAAAAGACCGTTCTTGGCGACAACGTCACGATCCGCATTCTCGACCAGACCGTAAAGCCCATGGTTATGCATTATGACATGGACCGCTCCAATCCCGCCGTTTATATGCTGGAAGATTATACGGAAGAACTGGCAGCCCGGCACGGCTGTGCGGCCTACATGGGGGAAGGGGTCGTTTCTCTTAAAAATATGTACCGTCAGTTTAAGGAGATCATGTCCATGAATGTAGAGCCCAGCACCGATACAGACATGCTGAACTCCTACTTTGCATGGGACGGCACGCAATATGATCTGAGCGGCAATTACATCTATGACGGGCGTTCCATTTCTGAATACCAGTACTACGGCAGCCGGAATATCAACATATCCGACTACACTTCCGATGCCGAAATAGACTATACGGCAGGAAATTAAAAAAGCAGCAGAACGAAAGAGAGGTCCTGTAATGCATTTAATGCACCCGCATACCGGCTCCACAAGGGATATGACTGCCGGCTCCATTCCAAAGCAGATTCTTCTGTTTTCTCTGCCTCTCATGCTCGGCAATATTTTTCAGATGCTGTACAACACCGTGGATGTCATGGTCGTGGGCAATTATGTCAGCAAACAGGCGCTGGCCGCAGTTGGTTCCACTACGGCGATCGTCAATATTCTCGTCTTCTTTTTCAATGGTTTTTCTGTGGGGGCCGGTGTTGTGATCAGCCATTATTTCGGAGCAGGAGACGACGAAAAAGTCCATCAGACTGTCGAGACGACCATCACCCTGACTTTTGTTTTCTGTATTCTGTTTACGTTGATCGGCTGCCTCGGTGTAAGGCCCATGCTCCGGTTTATGTCCACCCCGGATGACGTATTCGCCGATGCCACCGTCTATCTCACCATTTATTTCATGGGATTGTCCGGGCTGCTGATCTATAATATGGGGTCCGGGATCTTAAGAGCTGTCGGAAACACCACACTGCCTCTGCTCTTCCTGATCCTGACCAGTGTGCTGAACATTCTGCTGGATCTGTTTTTTGTGCTCGTTCTGCAGTCCGGCATTGCCGGTGTTGCCATAGCAACGATCATCTCGCAGATGGTTTCATCGGTCCTGATCCTGATTCTGCTCACACGTTCCCGGGAAATGTACCGGCTCGTGTGGAAAGATCTGCATATTGATTACCCCATTACGAAAAGGATCTTTACGGTAGGCCTTCCTGCCGGGATCCAGTCGGTCATCACTGCTTTTTCCAACGTATTCGTCCAGTCCTATGTCAATTCTTTTGGCTCCAGCTGTATGGCAGGCTGGAGCAGCTACAACAAACTCGATACCTTTATCATGCTTCCCATGCAGAGTATGGCCATGGCCGCCACGACTTTTGTCAGTCAGAATATCGGGGCGCAGAAGGAAAAAAGAGCCGCCCGGGGGACCTTCATCACCATTCTTATGTCGGTCATCGTTACCGGCGTGATCGCATCTCTGCTGTTTTTCTTTGCAGAGCCTGCCGTAGGCCTGTTTTCCAAAGATCCTTCCGTCATAGAATATGGAAGTCTGTTTCTTCATGCCAATGTGTTTTTCATGATCGCCAACTGCGTCAATCATGTTCTTGCCGGTGCTCTGCGGGGTCGCGGAGACGCAAAAGGCCCCATGATCATCATGCTCCTCTCCTTTGTAGCTGTACGGCAGCTGTATCTTTTTATTGTAACGCGGTTTGTGGCAAACACGCCGCTTTTAGTCGGATTCGGTTATCCGGCAGGCTGGATCTGCTGCTGCATTATTGAGGTGAGCTATTATTATCTGCACTGGAAAAGAAAGGAAGCCGTCCAATAAAAAATCCACAGAAAAGGCCTGTGAAAATGATCTCTCATTTTCACAGGCCTTTTTAATTCTCAGGACAGATCATACCTGTTTCAACAGCTGTATTAATCTCAGGACGGATCATATCTGTTTACACAGCCGTTTTTTCTCAGGACGGGCAATATCTGTTTACAAAGCTGTATTTATTCTCAGTACAGATAATTTCTGTTTACATAGCCGTATTTTGCAAGCGAGGGTGCATATACATACCAGTAGGTTCCGTCAGAATCATCCTGAACCTGTACGATATCTCCATTGTAGAGCGGTCCAAGTTCGTTGTAGCTGTCATACGATTTGGCGCTTCTGAGGGCCAGATAACCGGTCGATACGGAAACAGTTTTGTTATATCCTGTTCCGATAAAGGTCCCGGCGAGATATTTGCGGTTGACATATCCGGACTTGCCGAGCTTGTTCGAGTATACATACCAGTAGGTGGAGCCGGAATTGTCTTTGATGACTACTGTATCGCCGTTATACAGTCTGCCGATCTCGTTGGAATCGTCATAAACCGGCTGGCTTCTCAGTGCAAGATACCCCTGGCTTAAGCTGACAGTCAGTGAATAATCTGTGGAGGGCGCCGGTGTTGGAGTGGCAGGGGTGCTGCCTACCAGGTAATTTTTGTTTACATAGCCGGATTTTCCGAGCTTGCTGGAATATACATACCAGTAGGTAGAATCGCTTGTATCCTGTACTTCTACCGTCTCACCTGTATAAAGGGCGCCGATCTCGTTTTTGGAATCATAGGCCTTTGCCGAACGAAGTGCAAGATAACCCGAAGATACCTTAACCGTATAAGTTGCTGAACTGCCGCTCGGCGAAATAAGATAATTCTTGTTTACATAGCCGGATTTTCCAAGCTTTGAAGAATATACGTACCAGTAAGTAGAATCACTTGTGTCCTGTACAAGTACGCTTTCTCCCGAATACAGGGCCCCGATCTCGTTTGCCGCGGAATAGGCTTTGGCGCTGCGCAGTGCCAGATAGCCGCTGGATACGCTGACTGTATAAACGCTGGTGCTGCCTTTCAGATAGTTTCTGTTGACATATCCGTATGTGCCGTATTTAGGTGAATATACATACCAGTATGTGTCATTGCTGAAATCTTCTACCTGAACAGTATCCCCATTGTAAAGGGACCCTATCTCATTTTTGGAATCATAAGCCATTGCATTACGAAGAGCCAGATATCCGGACGATACGCTTACCGTATAGCTGGGACCGTTTGCTGCTTCAACAGTTACGAGGTTTCCGAGATGCGGAAACGGAACCGCCAGTGCCATTGTTACCGCCGCAAATGCTGCCGCAAGCGTGGTGAACAGTTTTTTCTTCATATGTTTTTTTATCATATGGTTTTCCTCCTTCCGGTTTCCCATGGACCGTTTTTCTTTTGTAACTGTATTATAGCGGATTCATTTGTTGTTCTGTAATTTCCATTATGCCAATTTAGCACCAGCCCTGTCAACTGTTTTATATGGAAAATCTCTGGTCAATACCGGAATTCGGGGGTATAATAGCGCCATACCATATTCACCGGAGGACACAGTTATGAATTTTGCTTCACGTCTCCAGAAGGTCGGAGATGAAATCATTACTTTCCTTAATCAGAAAAAGCCGGAACCGGAAAAACAGGGCGGGACAAATTACATCCCCCGCATCAGGACGCCTGATTTTGAAATACCATCTCATATGCAGGGCACAGGGAGATACCGGCCATCTGTTATCTGCTCTACAGGATCCGGAAGAAGCCGCCCGTAAAGGCAGCAAAAATGATAAATACTGTTAAAAACGGCAGGATACCGGAATTGGATCTGTAAACAGATTCTGGAACTCTTTAAATCAGGCTGAGATGATCAGGTATGATCCTGATTTTCGTAACCGTTGGTAATTCGTTTTTTCGATAATAAATTACGGCTTAAAATATTATTCCTTCAGGTTCAGCCATATATAATTAATAAAAAATATTAAAAATATGGTGGTGATTATCATTACTGATGTGTTAGAAAAACTATTTACGCTTCGGGAAGCGCACGGATGGTCAGAATATGAACTGGCCGAAAGATCCGGCATCTCCCAGTCCACGATTTCCACATGGTTCAGGAAAGAGGTTTATCCCTCTGTTCCTTCTCTCCAGAAGGTCTGCGATACCTTTGGAATCACTTTATCCCAGTTTTTTCTCGAGAAAGGGTGCGAGGATCTGGTTTCTTTAAGCCCGACACAGAAACGGCTGTTAGAAGTCAGTCTGAAGTACACGCCGGAAGAACTGGAATCTCTGATCAATTTTCTTGATGTCACAAGAAAAAACGGGCAGGATTAATTCCTGCCCGTTTTTTGATCCATGTTCAGAACGGCCGGCGGAGTCTTTCAGCAGGTCAGCGCACCTGTAAAAGAAATCTGCCACTTTCAGATGATCTCCTCCCGCTTCAGAATGCTTTCCAGGATTTTTTCCTGCTCTCTGGTGACACGCGGGAAAGGAAAGGATACGGTATCCCGGATCGGTACGCCTGCCAGAGCTGCCGCCTTCTTTATAAAGGGAATGAAGGGGTTTCCCACAGCATAGATGTCCATCAGACGGTTGATTTTCTGAG
>CACZPF010000241.1 GCA_902782975.1 uncultured Lachnospiraceae bacterium | reverse complement strand
TCCATTACAAGAAACAGCGGCTTTATCTTCATGACATCTTCGTATGTCTCCTGGTCGACGGTAACGGATGAATTCAGGCTTTTGAGATCACCCTTCAAAACCTCGAGGGCTTCCTTTACTGTGCCGGCCCGTTCCATTGCGAGGATCTCCTGCATCCGGCGAAGGACAACGGGATGCGCATAACAGGCAGGCACCGGAAAATCCGGAAAGGCATCGATATAACGCTGCATTGCATCCTGAGCCCCGGTCAGGGCTTTCTGTACATAGGCTGCATTATTCTTCCTCGTCGGCAGTACATTTGCTCCGGAAAACAGAAAGACCGCAGCCAGACCAAACAGCAGAAAATACATTGCATTTCCGAGGTGATGCGTCAGTGCGTAAATGCCATAGATAAAAGAGACACATCCCATAAGGATGATCGCAAGGGCTGCCCAGCGGTAGGCTGGATTAGTGCGTTCCTGGATACGCTTCTTTCTGGCGGCCGCACTCATTTCTTCATGTAAGGCCGGCTGCTTTTCCAGATAAACCGCGGCACTTTCAAGCGACAGGATCGTGTCACGCGCTTTACTGTTTTCCAGCATTTTTTTCTTCTGTTCCAGCGCCTTATGTTTTTCTTCAAGACGCTTTTCGGCTTCGCGGCTGTGGATCGGGATATCCGGAAAGTCCTCGTGAAAACAGCGGATCATCTGATCTGCCATTTCCTCGACCTTGAAAATACACTGCTTTTCCTGGCCGTTTTCATATTCGACCACAAGGTACGGAATCGACGCGAAAATGCCTTTTCCGGTAAATCCGCCCTTACTCATGGCCACGCGTTTATAGATTCGTCTGACAGAGGATATCGGCACGTAATACATACGGTCGATAAAAAAGCTGTTCAGATACAGCGCTTTTTTTCCGATCCCGCAGGGGCCGAACCGGCGGCAGTGCTTTTTGTCTTCCTTTAATATTTCGGGGGCAATCGGTACACTGCCTAGCTGTTTTGGCAGAAATATCAAATCAATACCTCTTTCGTACAATGAGCGGTCCGCCGGAAAAATGTTATGCCGGCAGCCGCTCATTAATCGTTAATACGTCAGGCGGATTTTTTTGTCGCCCGGATAAAGATACCAAGGAAGCAGGCAGCCAGAATGAGGCCGACCGGATAAGCAACTGTTGTTGTCAGTCCGATCATTCCAAGGCACTCGGGCGCGCAGAAGAAATAGGTCATGGAAACAGCACTCATAAAAGTTGCGGGAACCGCAGTGATCCAGTAATTTTTCTTTTCCTTATACAGGAACATGCTTGCTGTCCAGAGAACGATCATTGCCAGAGTCTGGTTGGTCCAGCTGAAATATCTCCAGACAATGGTATAATCCAGGTGTCCGATCACGGCGCCGGCTGCGAGGAGCGGCAGGCAGAGCATCAGACGTTTGGAGAAATGCTTCTGGTCCATTCCCATCCAGTCAGCCAGCGTCAGCCTTGCGCTACGGAATGCTGTATCGCCGGAAGTGATCGGGCAGACAATAACACCGATCATGGCAAGCGCTATGCCGATGCCGCCCATGGTATTTTTGCAGACATCATAGATTGCCGCGGACTGACCGCCGGAAAGGATTTCTGCAAGACCTGTGGAAAGGCCTCCGGTCACCTCGTACAGAGAGCATCCGGCCGCCGCCCAGATCAGAGCGATCACGCCCTCGGCAGCCATGGCGCCGTAGAATACAAAACGTCCCTGGCATTCACTTTTCATGCAGCGGGCCATAAGAGGAGACTGTGTCGCATGGAAACCTGAGATCGCGCCGCAGGCGACTGTGATGAACATAAAGGGCCAGATGGGTGTGGTGGAAGGGTGCATATTGTGGAAATTGTTCCAGATCTCAGGAATTACATATGTACTGTCTGTAAAGATACCGAAAATAACGCCGATCGCCATAATGATCAGGCAGATTCCGAACAGCGGATAAATGCGTCCGATGATCTGGTCGATGGAGATAAATGTGGCAATAAAGTAATAGATAAGAATGATCCAGAGCCACAATTCTTTGCTGGTAAGAAGACCAGTGCCGCCTCCATCGGAAATCAGGGTAACGATCAGGCCAGCCGGACCGACTGCGAATACAGTACCGACCATAACAAGAAGGATAACTGAGAAAACTCGCATCACATTCTTCATAAGTCCGCCCAGATAAATACCGCAGACTTCGGAAATGGAAACGCCCCTGTTTCGTTCGGAAAGCATACCCGAGAAGTAATCGTGAACGCCGCCGGCAAAAACGGTTCCGAAGGTGATCCACAGGAATACGACCGGACCCCACAGGGCTCCCTGCATCGCGCCGAAGATCGGACCGAGGCCTGCAATGTTTAAAAGCTGAACCAGGAACAGTTTCCACTGCGGCATGACGATATAATCAACGCCGTCGTTGATCTCTACCGCAGG
>CACZPF010000240.1 GCA_902782975.1 uncultured Lachnospiraceae bacterium | reverse complement strand
CACGATCTGGTTGAGCTGTTTCAGAAATTTTTCGTCCGTAAAATGTATCTGTCGGCTCAGATAACCAAACGCAATGTAAAAAACAAATGGAACCACTGCCTCGACTGCGATGATAAGATTTTCCATTTAGATAGATCCTCCGTTCTTATTTGTATTGAAAGTCCCTGTGACTTGGTGTAAGATCATGATACACTTTTCGTTCTGCTCAGTCAATGTACCATCGGCTGCAGAACATCATAATAAACAATGTCCCCATGACCCACTCAATATATGGGAGGAAATCTGTTCAGGAGGAATAAACATGTATGAGAAAAACATTGATCTGCTGAGAAAGATGGTAGAAGAAAGTGCCTTTATCATACCGATCTCACGGCACAGAAACCCGGACGGCAGCATCAATACTTCTCAGTTCAAAGAGAACTGGGAGCGCAGGATGGAACAATTCGAAACGATCAGGCTCTGGGAGCATACTCCGGGTTATGACGGCAGGGATCCTCTTCAAAAGGAACCTTATATGGTTTTCATTCCGGCGGAAAAAACGGCTGCGGGAAAAAAAGCCGGAACTATCCTGGTAGCGCATGGCGGTGGATTTGGAATTCGTACCGGCTGTGAAGGTCCGAATATAGCATGGTTTTTTCACCAGAAGGGGTATAATACAGCAATCTTGACCTACCGCCTCCTGCCTTATACCAGGTTTGACGCGATTGCCGATATGCAGCGCGCAATACGTTTGCTGCGTTATCAGAAAGAAGCTCTCGGGATATCCGATCGGATCACAGTCATGGGCTTTTCAGCCGGCGGAATGCTGAGCGCGAACTGTGCAACTCTGTTTCACGGACCCGACTCTGAAGCTTTGGACCCTGTAGACCGCATGTCTGACAGACCGGACGGTGCAGTGATCGGATATGGTGCTATCACGGCAATATCATTCCCAAAACCGTTTCTGAGTGAACCGGACTGGAAAGATGATCTATGCGGAGAAACTCTTCAGGAAAGATACCTTCTGGCAGCGGAAAAACATGTCCGGCCGGACGGACCTCCGTTTTTTATATGGCAGACACTGAGTGATGACGGCAGATTCGGCATGATTCTGGCAAAGGCTCTGGCAGATGTAGGAGTTCCCTATGAACTGCATATTTTTGAGGGAGGAGTTCATGGAATCGGAATGGCGGACGGCGAAAACGATCTGGGCATGACAGTTCCTCATATTACACACTGGGGCACTCTTTGCGACGAATGGATGCAGCTGCACGAACTGTAGAAGATTGATGAGTCAGAGAGAATTATGGTACTTTCCGGATATTTATATTTATCACTGGCAATTGCCAGCAGCGCCATTATGGCCGTTGTGCTTAAACTCTTCCGGCATTTCTTGTATATCCGTGCTTTTCCACAGGTACCATTTTACTGGTGACTCTTGTAAGTACCGTTATTTTTAAGGAAAAGCCCGGAGCCAGGAAATGGTACGGCCTGCTTCTCATATTGATCGCACTCGTTCTTTTAAACCTGTAAGTTATGGGGCCGTTGTTTCTGACCCACTCCATGAGGGTGAATCAGAAACAACGGCCCCTTAACTCATATAAAACCAACTGACAAGCTAATGTGTGACAGATAGTTCAGTTATTACAACAAGCACAGCCATTGCTGCCCCTTCCGTCACCAGTGGAATCATTGCTGCATAAAAAGCCTTCATTTCTTCCATCTTATAATATGCCACATATAGAACTATGCTGATAAGAAACGCAATCGTAATAACAGCGCACATGGCAGTGAATCCAGACTCTCCGAGTATTTTCCCCGCATACAGTCGGTTGATCACTGCCACCTCCAGCATCGACCAGCCAATGATCAGGAACAGTTCTGTCGTTACCACACGATTAAATACGTAACGTGTTACGAAAAGCAACGATACATAAGCTGCAATCCCACCAATGATTATAAAAACAGGGCTGATCTTCCAGGGCCGGGAAGTATCTGTTTCTGTCAGACTGAAGACTACACCGGTAATCCCCAGAATCACTGTTACGGCTAATAAACCTCCATTAATCCCGGATACTCTGCTCACATTGACATCCGGTCGGAATCCCCTGTACCACCAGATAAGATATACGATGCAGCAGAGGATCAGAAGAATCTGTCCTGTAATAATTCGGTTCATGCAGTACTTACTCCTTCATATTATCTGTTTCAGTCAAAAAATACTCTGTGATTCCTCCGGTTTTTAATCTTTCCCCGGAAGCTGCCTCGATGATCGTCCCGTGACAAACTACTGCAACCTTCTTATATTCTGTGTATCTGGCAAGCACACGATCCATTCTTTTCTTAAGTGATTCCCGACTTTCCCACTTTTTCTGCTTTCCATCCGGATATACCCCATTGTTCTTGATGTACTTCTTATACCGTTTTTCAGCAGTCTCGTCATCGACATATTTATAATCTGTATCGGCGACCCACTCATGGAGATCCGTTTCGATTATAATATCTGCTTTTGTCCTTCTTGAAATGACGGCTGCTGTCTGAACAGCTCTTGTGTAAGGGGAAGAAAGAATCAGATCAATATTCTGTTCCTCTAAAAAGGCGGCTGCCTTTTCCGCTTCTTCTATTCCTTTCTTTGAAAGAGGTGCCAGATTCACACCAAATCCCTGATAGATTCCTGAATTTTTCTCAGAATAGTCTGTTTTCCCATGTCTTACAAGATAAAACATCTTTTCACCCCCTGTATTCCGATGAGTCAGAAACAACGGCCTCATGACTCAGTCTCGAGAAGCGTCTGTATTGATTGGGTGTATAACCT
>CACZPF010000239.1 GCA_902782975.1 uncultured Lachnospiraceae bacterium | reverse complement strand
TCCTTGCCGGTATTCTCAGACGAACCGGAGCCGGAACTCCCGCACGAAGCAAGCATCATGACGCCAAGTACGGCCGCCAGTAAAAAGGCAATGGTTTTTGCAGTGATCTTTTTCATTTTTTCCCTCCATGGAACCTGAGGTTCACGCAATTCTTATTTTGTTTTCTATGATCTTAACCAGCCTGGCGAGCGGCAGGCTGATGATAAGATACGCAATGGCCAGATAGGTGTAGGATTCCACCGTCTGGAAGGTCTGGGCCGCATAGGCCTGGGTCCTTAACAGGAGCTCACTGACGGCGATGCAGGATAAAAGCGACGTATCCTTGACCATCATGACCAGGTAATTGCCGAATACCGGAATGGTATTGTGGATGGCCTGGGGCAGCACGATCCGGTAAAGGACCTTTCTTTCGCTGAAACCCAGAGCCAGACCGGCCTCCGTCTGCCCCCGGGGAACGGCCAGGATCGCCGAACGGATCACCTCCGACTGATAACAGCCGTAATTGATCCCGAGGCCCAGGATACCGGCAAACACCGAAGTAAAGTTCACGGCATTCTGAATGCCCACGATCCGGTTTATGATAAGCGAGATAACGTAGTAAATGTAAAAGAGCTGCACCAGAAGCGGCGTGCCCCGGATCAGTTCCACAAAGCCGATGATGATGCCTCGTAAGATCCGGCTTTTCGACATCCGCCCGATGCCCAGGACCAGAGCCAGCACCAGGGAAAGCAGGAAGCCGATGATCGTTACCTCCACCACCACGCCGAAGCCTTTGATCAGGCTCGGGGTGAACCGCTGAAGGCATTCCCAGAAGAAAAAGCGCATGTTCATACCGTCTCACCTCCTTCGGAAACGGCGGGGGGTCTCCTTCCGGATGATCTTGGACAGGAATTCCCTGGCCCTCTCCGTTCCGGGATTCGAAAAGAACTGTTCCGGCTCCCCTTCCTCAACGATCCTCCCGTCATCCATGAAGATGATCCTGTCGGAAACCTCCCGGGCAAATCCCATCTCATGGGTCACCACCAGCATGGTCATACCGTCCCGGGCCAGATCCCGGATGACGTTCAGTACTTCGCCGATCATCTCCGGATCCAGGGCACTCGTAGGTTCGTCAAAAAGCAGCACGTCCGGATCCATCGCGAGCGCCCTGGCGATAGCCACCCGCTGCTGCTGTCCGCCGGAAAGGGCGTGGGGATAGGCGTCCAGCTTGTCGGAAAGGCCGACCCTGGCCATCAGCCGCTTTCCCTTCTCTTCCGCTTCATGCCGGGGTTCTTTATTCAGCATGACCGGCCCCATCGTAATATTATGAAGGGCGGTCTTTAAAGGAAACAGGTTAAAGCTCTGAAAGACCATCCCCACTTTCTTCCGGTATTCCGGGACCGCGAAACGGGGAGACAGGATATCCTCTCCTTCAAAGAGGATGCTGTGATCATCCGGCGTTTCCAGCAGATTGATGCAGCGGAGAAGCGTGCTTTTTCCCGAACCCGAGGGACCGATGATTGAGATCACTTCTCCCGGATGGACGTCCAGGGAAATGCCCTTCAGCACTTCCAGCCCGTTGAAGGTCTTGTGAAGATCCTTTATTTCGATCAGCGGACGGCCCTGCCGGACTGCCTCTCCCGCTTTGGAAGAGATCTCAGTAAAGATATCCGGATCCCGCTTCCGGGGATCTTCAGGCAAAACAGTTGTTTTTTTATTCATGGTCTTTTCCTGCCTGTCAGAGAGGTCTGAAACAAGACCTGCATCTGACGATCTGTAATACTGAATAATGTTTCAGCCGGATTTTTTTTCATCGTCTGATCGTACCGCCGGACCGGTAAAAACGCCCGGAAAACGACCATATAGCCGAAGAAGCTCTTAATGGCGCCAATGAATATATCCGAAAAAACAATCAATAAAAAGAATAAATTTGTGTTATTATACCGCATATCCTCCTTTACGGCAAGTAAAATAAAAGCATGGAAAAGTATAACGAAATCGCATAAAAAAACCTCAAAGCCGAAATCTACGGTCTTTGAGGTCTTTCTCATTTATGAAGCACGGGGGATTCGAACCCCCGACACCTTGATTAAAAGTCAAGTGCTCTACCGACTGAGCTAGTGCTCCAGCTTAAAAATACTATTGCCGGCATATACCGGCGGACTGGGCTAGTTGGATTTGAACCAACGAATGCAGGAGTCAAAGTCCTGTGCCTTACCGCTTGGCGATAGCCCAATGCGCAGGAATCCTGCAAAGGTGGATGGTGGGACTCGAACCCACGATCTCCAGAGCCACAATCTGGCGCGTTAACCAACTACGCTACACCCACCATGCTTTCCCATAGGGAAAAGCGGGTGATGGGAATCGAACCCACGTATACAGCTTGGAAGGCTGTCATTCTACCATTGAACTACACCCGCAAAATATATGATTTATACACAGCTCGGGGTGACAGGATTCGAACCTGCGACCCCCTGGTCCCAAACCAGGTGCTCTACCAAGCTGAGCCACACCCCGACATTGGGCCTCAGGCGCAATGAGTATATTACCAAAAGCCACTTTATTTGTCAAGCTGTTTTTTCAAAATGCATGAAAAGCCTTTCAAAATGCATGAAAAGCCTTTTTCTGCTTTTTTTCAAAATGCATAAAGGCTGCTTTCCGGAAATGACATAAGCAGCTATCGTTCCCGAATTCAGATGCTTTTTAACGGCAGTAAGGGCCTTCAGTCCTGCTCTGTGACGATTCAAAGCAGACTCTCGTAGGGTCTGAGGTTCTTCAGAAGATCTCCCACGGTCACACAGGCGAGGAAGTCGCTTGACGGAAGGTAAAAGTGATGCTTCTCTTCCAGCGTTTTTTTCATTTTCATCAGATCCAGGGAGGTGAGTCCCAGATCCTGATCAAGAGAGGCCTCCGGCGTAACGTCCTC
>CACZPF010000238.1 GCA_902782975.1 uncultured Lachnospiraceae bacterium | reverse complement strand
GTTTAATCTCTGATACGGAAAGGAGAAATCATTTATATGGGTCTTACTTCAAGAGAACGGGTACTTATGGCGATCGATCATCAGGAAACAGACAGGGTGCCGATCGATCTCGGCTCTTCCCGTTCAACGGGAATCAATGCGAATGCTTACAGTAAACTGAAAAATTATCTGATCGAGAAGGAGCATCTGGATATTTCAAAGGATACCGTCTGCTTTGATGTCAAACAGGATCTGGCTTATGCAGATTTCAATCTTTTAAAAAGGCTGGGAAGCGATGTAGTTATTCTGCCGCGCCTGGTTCCTTCCATCGGAATCCGCATCGATAAGATGAAAAAAGGAATGCTGCCGCTGGATGGCGGAGAGTGTCTTCTGGCAGAAGCTTTTAATCCAGTCGATATCGGAGGAGGAACCCTTGGAGTTTTTGACCCGGAAGGACATCTTCTCGCCAAGAGGCCAAAAGACGGACTATATTTTGACGAGTGCTACAATCCATTAAAGGATGTAACGAGTGAATCAGAAATCGACAAACTCCTCAAGCTTCCCTCCATCACGGATGAAGAATGCGAGTGGCTGAGGGCAAGGGCAAAGGATATTTACGAAAATACAGATTTCTGTATTTCCGGAGCCACCAGCACCAGTCTGTTTGAAAAGGGCTGGAAGGACTGGGGCATGGAAACCTTTATGGAAAATCTGTATGAAGAGCCGGAACTGATGGAATATTATCTGGATAAGATGACAGATGCCTACATCGTCATGATGGAAAAATATCTTGATGCTGTCGGCGATTACGTACAGATCGTTCAGAATAATGACGATTTCGGCTCTCAGAAGAGCATGCTTTTATCACCGTCCACTTACCGGGAATTCTTTAAACCCAGGCATGCAAGAATTAATGAAGCAATAAAGAAGAAGAAAAAAGACGTCCATATTTCCCTGCACTGCTGCGGAAGTATCATGCCGATCATCGGTGATATCATCGAGTCCGGTTATGATATTTTAAATCCGCTGCAGAAGGAAGCCGCCGACATGGATCCTTATGAAATAAAGAAGAAATTCGGCAAAAATGTGACGATCTGGGGCGGAGCGTGCAGCACACAGACCACGCTTACGCACGGAACCATAGACGAGATCATCGCAGAATGCAAAGAAATGATCAAGTGTTATGCGCCGGGCGGCGGATTTGTCTATTCTCAGATCCACAATATTCAGGCGGATATCTCTCCGGAAAAGATCCTGGCGGTTTTTGATACAGGACTGAAATACGGCGTGCCGGAATTCTATAATGCCTGATAAAAGCAAAAAAGTGAACGCTGCAGGATAAAGATATGGAAGTTCCGTTCATTGGCGAAACGCGGCGGGAAGAAGAGCCTCTGTCCGGAAAGAATGCATCATGAAGAAATGCATCATGAGAAAAATGCATCATGAAGAGATGAATCATGAAGAAATGCATCATGAAGAAATGCGTCATGCAGAAATGCATCATGCAGAAATTGCATCATGAAGGAGGATAACATGAAGAAAGAAAAAATAGCTGTTGTCGGCAGTTATGCAGTGGGCATGACGATTTTCGGTGATCATTTTCCGATCGCCGGTGAGACAGTTCCCGGACACGGCTTTTTTGCCTGCCATGGCGGAAAGGGATCCAATCAGGCAGTAGCGGCCGCCAGAATGGGTGCAAAGGTTGTATATGGAACCTGTCTCGGCAATGATACTTTTGGGGATGACGCCATGAAGCTCTTTGATGAAGAGGACATGGACGCCTCCAATGTTACCAGAAGCAAAGAAGGACAGTCCACAGGGGTCGGCATTGTCATCGTTAATAAGGACGGCGAGAATGAGATCGTCATTGACTTCGGAGCAAATAAAGAATTTTCGCCTGCCGATATCGACCGGATGGTTCCGGCGCTTAAAGAATGCAGCCTGCTTCTGATGCAGCTCGAATGCAGCATGGAAACAGTGGAATATGCGGCAGCAAAATGTAAGGAGATCGGCGTACCGTTTGTTTTGAATCCCGCCCCCTTCTCCCCGCTGAAAGATGAACTGCTGAAAAACTGTACCTACATAACACCAAACCAGACAGAGGCCAGGCTTATTCTGGGCCTTCCGACAGATGACCCGACTCCGGATAAAGAGATAGCCAGGATGCTTTATGAAAAGGGTATCAGCAATGTGATCGTGACCCTTGGCAGTGAAGGCTGTTATATCAAAAATGAGAACCTGGATATGCAGGTACCCGGGATAAAGGTAGATGCGGTTGATACGACAGGCGCGGGTGATACCTTTACCGGTGCGTTCTGTGTGGCACTGGCGGAAGGAAAGAGTATTCCCGATGCCTGCAGATTCGGCAATGTGGCGGCGGGAATCGCCGTTACGGTTCCGGGGGTCGTGGAATCGATTCCCACAAGAGAAACGGTAGATAAGAGAATGGAGGAACTGTAAAAATGAAAAAGCATGGCATTTACAACAAGGCACTTATGACGGCGATCGCTGATATGGGTCACGAAGAGTATATCGTTATCGGTGATGCGGGCGTTCCGATCCGCAAACCGGAGCAGCGAATCGATCTTGCTGTTGCGCAGGATCTTCCGACTATCGCACAGGTACTGAATCTTATCATGGATGAATTCATTTTTGAAGAAGTCATCGTTGCGGAAGAGCAGAAGAAATTTAACCCGGAGCATTTTAAAAATATAGAAGACATGGTTCATAAACGCTATGAGGGAATGGAGATCAAGACCATGCCGCACTATGATTTCTTTGCGGAATATCTCCCGAAGGCAAAATATATTGTACGTACCGGCAGCCTGATGCCCTGGGGCAATGTGGTGCTGAAAGCCGGTATCGATGCGAAGATATGGTTCCAGAAACCGGGATGCATCACGCCGGACTTCTATGAAGAACGTGCAAGCTACGATAACGAATAACCTGAAGGATTTGCCTGGTTTATGCCATCTGTAAAAAACAGAAAAACCGTAATTTACAGATGAGGAGGAATTCACCGGATACAGAAGTGTATCCGTGAAGATAAAACTATTTTTCAAAGGTAGAAAGGAGAATACTACTATGATGAAAAAACTTTTGGCACTGGTACTTGGAGGCGCAATGGTACTTTCTATGGGAGTTACCGCATTTGCAGAGGAAGCGGATATCAATATCGCTTTTGTTATGCATGCACAGAACGGTTCTTTCTACACCAAGCTTTCTGACGGCGCTGAAGCAGCCGCAAAAGACCTGGGAATTACTGTAAATGTTACTGCTCCCAATACTGCAAGCTCACTGCAGGAGCAGATCGGTCTTCTTGAAACCGCAGTTGCTTCCGAAGTAGACGGAATCGCAACAGTTACCTGGGATCCCTCAGGATTCAACGGAATTATTGCAGAAGCAGCAGAAAAAGGAATTCCGGTTATCGGCTTTAACCAGGATGCTGAGGGCTGCGGATCTGTAGCATTTATCGGCCAGGCATACGAGAAAGCCGGCTATTCTCTTGGAAAATATATGTTTGACCTGATGGGCGGCGAAGCCAAGTATATCATCGCTTCCTGCGGACCTACCGATGTAGCTCTTGTTGCACGTGAAGCTGGTATCGACCGCGCAGCTGCAGAGTATGATGGCGTAGAGAAGATCGAGACCATCGATATCGGAACCGACCTTACCAATGCTTATGGTGTTATCGAGAACGCTCTTCTGGCTCATCCGGAATGTACAGCAGTTCTCGGTGTAGACTGCTTCTCCGAAGCAATCGGCAATGTTATTGAAGATCAGGGCCTCATCGGAACAGTTTACGGTGCAGGATTTGACCTTACCGAAGGTATGCTCGGACACATCAAGAACGGTTCTGTACAGCTGACCGTAGGACAGAACCCCTTCCTGCAGGGCTACTATTCTGTTCTTGAACTGTACCTCAACAAGGCATATGGCAGCGACTTCCTGAACATTGATACCGGTGCTCAGATGGTTACCGCTGACAATGTAAATGATGTACAGCCCGAATAAAGGAAAAATTTGCATAACAGATCGTTTTGAAACCTAAGTAAAAACCAATGGGGCTGCCGCTGGTGCGGCAGCCCCATTACAGACAGGATGGGTGCGGAAAAGACTATGAAGGAAAAACGCAAAATCAAAAAAATGGGGGAACTTGGTGTATTTGCCGTTCTGGTCATTATCTTTGTGATCATGAGCTTTGCTTCTCCGGTATTCCTGAAGACGAGCAATCTGATCAATATTGTACGTCAGACGGTAGAAATCGGGATCATGGCGATCGGAATGACATTCCTGATCATTGCCGGTGAACTGGATCTTTCGATCGGTTCTCTGTTTGCGACAACTGCCATGTTTGGAGGATATCTGTTTAAGAATGAGACCGTTCCGGCAACACTGGTGTTTTTCCTGGTGCTGATCGGCGGTATTGTACTGGGGTGTGTGAACGGTCTGCTTGTCACCCGGGTAGGAATTCCATCTTTTATCGTAACACTTGGTACAATGAAGATCTACCGGAGCTTTGCATATGCCATCGGCGGAGGCCAGAGTATAGGCCAGTTTCCGGAATCTGCGACAAACAGCTGGGTATGGGCGCTGGGAGCCAAGATAAACGGTATCCCGGTACAGATTTTTGTCATGATCGGGTTATTTATAATAGCCCATATTTTACTTAAAAAAACAACTTACGGATATCAGGTATATGCTACCGGAGGAAATGCCAGAGCTGCGCATCTGTCCGGTATTAATGTAAAAAATGTGAAACTGATAGCCTTTGCCATTATGGGTTTTTTATGCGCAACGGCCGCTCTTGTCAGTACGGCATATCTGGGAACGGTTACCACGACCAGCGGCGCGGGACGTGAAATGGACGCCATTGCCGCAGTCATCCTCGGTGGAGCCGCACTTTCCGGCGGACGCGGAACAATTCTTGGAACATTCCTTGGCGCGATTATCATGGCGACTGTCAAGAACGGCATGGTCCTTCTTTCCGTGCCTGTATTCTGGCAGGACGGCTTTATCGGCGTGGTCGTTATTCTGGCCGTGCTGGTGGATCTTTTCTTCCACAAAAATGATTCAGAAAGATAAGGTGAGAGTATGGCGCCAATTATTGAGTTTAAAAATATTACCAAGCGGTTTGGCGGTACCGTAGCTCTCGATCATGTTTCCTTTTCTATAGAAAAAGGCGAAATTCACTGCCTTTGCGGTGAAAATGGTGCCGGCAAATCAACACTGATCAATCTCTGCGGCGGTGTATTCACGCCGACGGAAGGGCAGATTTTTGTAAACGGGCAGCAGGAGAATATTAATTCGATCAAAAAATCCGAAAAACTGGGCTTTTCGATCGTTCATCAGGAAATTCCCCTGTGCCTGAATATGACGATCGCCCACAACATATTCCTGGGCTCCGCCGAAGCTACAAAGGGCTGGTTTTTAAATGAGAAACATATGAATGAAAAAACCCGGGAGCTTCTGGATCTGTTCAATCTGAAGGTGGAACCCACAACGCTTCTCGGCGCGTTAAGTATAGCCGAGCAGTCTATCGTCCAGATCGCCAAGGCGGTTTATTTCAAACCGGAGATCCTGATCCTGGACGAGCCGACTGCAGCGCTTACGAATGACCAGAGAGAGGTCATGTTCCGGGTCGTCCGCTCTCTTGTTAAAGAACAGAAAACAACGGTTCTGTATGTCAGCCACAGACTTGAGGAAGTCATGGAACTCGGCGACAGGCTGACGGTCCTTAAAGACGGAAAATATGTAACGACAAAAAATGTAAGCGATGTCACGATGGATGAAATCGTTACACTCATGGTCGGGCGTAAAATTGAGCGGACAGAGTGGGACAGAAGCTATGTGACAAATGAAGAGCTGCTTTCGGTTAAGAACCTCTGCAACGGGAAAAAGTTCCAGAATATCAGTTTCTCTCTTCATAAGGGTGAGATCCTGGGGCTTGCCGGATTTGTGGGGGCAGGCCGGACGGAGGTGCTTTCCTCTATTTTCGGGGCGGACAAACTGGATTCCGGAGATGTATATATTAAAGGACAAAAGGTAAAGATCCGGACACCCAAAGATGCTATCCGCCAGGGGATCAGTATGATTCCGGAAAACAGAAGAGACGACGGTCTGGTCACCAGCATGACGATTAAGCAAAATGCCCAGCTGGCTGTCATGGACCGGATATCGAACAGAGGATTTTTAAATGAATCCAGATCCGTAAAGATGATGGAGGATATGATCGCAAAATATTCCATCAAGGTAGGCGGAATGAATGATATGATCCTGACTCTTTCCGGCGGCAACCAGCAGAAGGTCGTTATTGCAAAATGGATCGGCAATGATCCGCAGATCCTTTTCTGTGATGAGCCTACCCGTGGCATAGATGTCGGTGCAAAATCCGAGGTTTATGAGATCCTTAAGGATATTGCCAGTCAGGGGATCGGGATCCTGATGGTATCCTCCGAACTTCCGGAACTTTTGAATCTTTGTGACAGGATCATCGTTATGCATGAAGGCAGGATAACCGGCGAGGTGACAAGAGAAGAAGCGACGGAAGAGCTGATAACAAAATACGCCGCAGCGATCTGAAACAATATACGAATATGTGGATCACAGAGGAACTGAATATGAAACATATCTTGATTTACGGTGATTCCAATACCTTTGGATGTAATCCGAAAGCCTCGGATGGAAAAGATCCGAACGAGAATCTCCGGTATGAACCGGAAAACCGCTGGCCTTATATTCTAAGAAAAAGCCTGGGCCCCGATTATGAAGTGATCGATGAGGGACTTCCGGGCCGCACGGCTGCGCTTGATGAGCCGTTTAAACCTTTCAGAAAGGGAATCGACACCTTTGTGGCGATCGCACAGTCCCATTATCCTGTTGACCTTCTGATCTTCCTTTTGGGTGTAAATGACCTTAAATTTGCTTTTCATGAAACGGATGTGCAGAAAAGCATGGAAGCGCTTCTGCAGGTGGCACTAAACCCCTACAATTGGGACAGACAGCCGGTTCCGGAGATCCTGCTCATAGCACCTCCGCC
>CACZPF010000237.1 GCA_902782975.1 uncultured Lachnospiraceae bacterium | reverse complement strand
GGCTCAATGGTATCCTCTTTTGTTTCCGATTCGATAGAAGGCCTGGACGCCGTACACTTGTAAAGGACATGCCGTATTGCCTTCACATCCCCGTCAAATTCAAAGAGCAGGGCAAACTTCACGTTCTCGGCATTGGTGCTTTTTTCGATCAGCACACCATTACTGTCCTTCTCTTCCTGCAGGATATCTGTCCGGCACCATTCAGGGATCAGGGCAATCTCAAGATCCCCCGAATACCCGTTGTTCGTCACTGCACGGAAATATACGATGCCATCTGCATAAAACGGACTGGATTCTCCTTCCGCATCCAGGGCAATAGACACTGCTCCGGGAATCGCTCTTGGGGTATCATAAGAGAACGATGTTTCGCCGTTTGTGACAGTCTCCGTTAGCTTGGCAGCATGCACATTCTTCAGGTTATATTTCACTTTATTACCCATTCTGGTCTACCTCCATTTCAAATGAGTACAACACTTCATAGAGCTTTTCGCTCTCGATCCAAACTTCTGATTTATCATAAAAAATGCCGTGTGCATCAAGCACAGCTTCTAATATTTCTTCTGTCTCCGGGTTTTTCTCGTCGGTATACAGTTCCACATGCACCTCTGAGACTTTAAAATACACACGACCATCCGCAGCAAAGTTATTGGAGGATGGACACAGAAAACAGATAAACGGCGGCAGAGGAGACTCCCCCTCAGCGAAATGATCATACGCGACAGGAAAAGAAGTCTCCTCCAGCATTGCTAATAGTTCACTTTGTGTCATAAGCTTATCCTTTCAAAGCACTTTCGATGTCCTTGAGCAGTTCCTTTTCGCCATGCTTCTCGGCAGGTCCGATATGGGAAACAGCCCGTGTCCTTCCTCCGTTCCGCTTTGCATGACCGTGTTCAAGAAGGTGGGCAAGCATATACCGGGACGGTGAATACACGGTCACCTCCAAGGCCTGACTGGTCTCTTTAGTGGTTTTGACCCGCCAGCTTTTTGCATATTTGCCGGAACGCACGGGTGCACTGGAATTGATATCCTTTTTTACCGTATTCCCTGCCTTCTTCACAGCTTTTTTCATGTTGTCCGCTGCCAGTTCCGCATATTCGTTCAATTCCTCCATAATCGCATCAGAGAGCTGATCAATGGATACTTTCTCCCCCATTTTCCTCACCTCTCCACGAGCTTTGTATGCAGTTTTCGGCTATGATGCTTAAAACCCATCTCATCAATACTCACGATGTTGTAAATCCTGTCTCCAAGGAGGATACGGTACCGCTTGGAATCAACTTCTGCAATCTCAGATGAATACCGGACGGTAATATCCAGCCGGTCCTCCTCCACAGTAGTTCCGGCGGCTTCCTTCTCACTGGAAGAAAGGCCGCTTGTCACCGCTGTAGCCCAGCAGCTAAAATAATCGTCCCAGACAGATTTATGATTGCCGTACTTATCCGTTACGGTTTCATTTCTCTGAATGGTGATCCGAGTGCGAAGTCCTGCGATATTCATCACACCACCCCTTCCCGGATTGCAAAGAGGATCGACCGCAGCGTCAATGTCAGATCGTGATGATCGGCTTCCTCCCGGTGCTCAAAGAGATACCCCATGGCATAAAGGATCGCCACCTTCATCGTTTCTCGAACAGGTGTAAGGGAGGCATCCTCCACATCGGAGTTCACGGCCTCCCACTGTTCGTCTGTGAGCCGGGCAACGTCTGCGCACAAGCGTCCGGCAGAGGATAAAAGGATACCGATCATGCCATCCTCATCCGCTGTATCCACCCGGAGGTACCCTTTGGCGTCCTCAAGTTAAACGAGTGCCATGATCGTTCACCCCCTCTTATCAGGAACTGGACGTTGCTGCTCCAGTGCCCAGGGCCATGACCTGCATCGCCTCCGGAAGGATCAGCTTGCCATCCACTCTCTGGGTACCGATGAAACCGACCTGATCGGTTACGGCATAGAGCTCGTTGAGGCGTTTGAAGGTTCTCGCAGTACGGTCTGCGATCCAGTAATAATTGAAATCACCGAACAGCAGTACCTTCTTGTTCTTGTCCGTCGTTGCATTACCCGTGATAGCAGGCATATAGGAGCTCGTGTAGATCGGACGACCCAGAATGGTATCCGGCTTTGCAATATCAAGGCTCGGTTTCCAG
>CACZPF010000236.1 GCA_902782975.1 uncultured Lachnospiraceae bacterium | reverse complement strand
TTATTCCCAGAATTCCTTTGTACCTGTTTCCTGTACCAGGATCTGGCGGATCTCCATCATGGCTGTATAATTCGGAAGTATGAAGACGGGTCGTTTTTCCTGTTTCAACAGGTCGGAAAGCTGATGATAATCCGGTACGATCTGCTGCAGATCATCGCTGGCTCCGGCTTTTCTTAAGCGGTCGGACAGATCCTGAGCCCGGTCGCCGCCCACATAGATCTTTTTAAGATGAGGATCGGAACACAGCTTTTCGTAGTCTGTATCGTTGATCCAGGAAATGTCATGTCCGTCGCCTGTTCTGTTATTGAGATACAGCACAGCGGTAAAATCTTCATCGAAGCCGGTGACATAGGAAAAAGCCTGGTTGCAGCCGGCAGGATTTTTTACAAGGATCATCTGAAGCCGGTTTCCGTTCAGTTCAAAAGTTTCCAGACGGCCGAAGGAAGAATGGACCGTGGAAAGGGACTCGATGGCTTTCTGCACCGGAACACCTGCCGCGGAAGCTGCCGCCACGGCGGCCGCAGCATTATAAATATTATAGACAGCCGGCAGAGCTACAAATACCTCACGGGTTCCTTCTCTGGTTTTAAGATGGATCGTACTTCCAGATGAGGAGGTTTTGTCGATGGAAACGACCGCGACATCAGGGGTGTGCCTGCCATGGCCGCACTTCGGACAGACAAACCCGCCCAGATGGGCATAAATATGAAAATCATATTTGTATTCACTGCCGCAGACGGGACAGGTGCCGGCATCGGAAAGATCAATATTTCCACGGACGCCGACCGTCTTTTCGAGACCGTACCAGATGACTTTGTTCGGCACATTCAGAGCCAGAGAAGCGGACAAAGGCTCATCGGCATTTAATACAAGGATCGAACTTGAGCTTCGCTCGACGCCTGTCCGGATCTCTTTTAACGTATTCTGAACACCGCCGTAACGGTCTACCTGATCACTGAACAGGTTGGTCACGACGATGGCCTTTGGCGTGAGATACTGTACAAGCTGTTTAAGAGCGGCTTCATCACATTCCAGAACTGCACTCTTATATTTGGGATGCCCAAGCCAGTCGGCATTGCTGATCAGGTCAGAGGCAATCCCGTGAAGGAGATTGGCTCCGGATTTATTTAAAAGACAGCTGCGGCCGGCGCTGGTCAAAGCATGTTCGATCATGTTGCAGGTAGTGGTCTTTCCGTTGGTACCGGTGACAACGATGATTTCCATACCATCTGAAACTGCTGCAAGGATGTTTTTGCAGACCTTCATTGCTGCGATTCCCGGAACGGCAGTTCCGCCCCGGCCTGTTTTTCTGAGAAAGAGCCTGGTCAGTTTACAGGCGGCAACAGACAGGATCGTTTGAATAGCATTCGGTTTTTTCATTGGGAATTCTTCTTTCTGTTGAAATAGTATGGGATATAATAAGCGGCCCCGGCAAGGCTGCCGGTTTATTGTCGTGTATGTATATGTATAAGAGGCAGGGCCGCCATTCCATAACGGTAGTAGTTTACATTTTTACAGGCGGGATTGCAAGTAGGAAAGATAAATCTTTCATATCTACCTTTCTGGCGCAGCGAGTGCGCCAGAAAATAGGACAGTACGAAATTCAGGTTTTTCTTTTACTTCCGCAGGATACATTCCAGGATCACCGGGTTATGATCGGACGATACAAAATCAAGATCCTTTGTGACAACAGATTTTACTTCAAGGTTTGAAGAAAGGATAAACCCGTCCAGCATATAATACTGGAAGGAAGCATGATCGGCACCTTCATAGGGCTGATCCAGAGAACGGCAGGTGGGTGCTGAATTGTCCATCAAAAACTGCCAGGTATCCATATATTCATCCGTCTCGATAAGACCCGGTGTCCACAGATCTTCGCGGGATGGATATTGTGAAATATCGACATTGGAGAAAGACTGGTTGAAATCACCCGTCGCAATTACATAATTTCCTTTGTCAGCTTCCTGCTGAAGATAATCCATCAATTTCTTTGTCTGGGCAATTTTCCCCTCACCACTGTCGTAGGCTTCGAGATGCAGATTGACGAGTACCAGCTCTTTATCTGTATCGTCCAGTGGAATGCGGTTTACCAGGAGGCACCGTTTCAGATTGGCGATCCGTACAGGCCAGGTGAAGGGGCAGGGCAGAGGTACTCTTGTGGCAAGAGAGACGCCTGCCCGGCTTAATGTGAGGAGGCCGGAATCCACCTTACCGATCGGAGGAACCGGATAAGGGATAAAAGCTACTTTAAAGTTGTTGGCAAAGGATGCCTGATATCCTGTGCCGGCAGCCGACTGGATGCGGGCTGTTTCATCGATATGGCCTGAACGGGAAGAGTTGCGGTCTGTTTCCTGAAGGCAGATAAAGTCCGCATCTTCGGCCAGGATCTCAGCTTCTATCTCGGACATGTTCTGCAGCACCCGGTTTTTGTCCGCTGTATTTACATGGGTACCTCCATCCATGAAAAAGTCCGCATTGTCGCCCAGAGCTCCGTACCCGAGATTCCAGGTCATCACTTTGACAGAGCTTCCGGGAGCATAGGAGTTTCCCGCTTCACCGGAGATGGCGATGTTCTCTTCTTCCCGGGGATAATATTCTGTAAGGGAAAGATAACCAAGAAGACCGGCAAATGCGGCCGCGCAGATCAGAAGAACAAGAAAAACGATCTTTATCAATTTAAAGATGAAAAAAGATGATTTTTTTTGTGAAGTCATTTGTTTCACTCCTTTTATTCGTAGAAAATGCTGATATAAAATGCTGATATAAAATGCTGAAATAAATTGCCGCCGGATAACTATTATGCAGCCTCGTCGCGAAAAGTGCAGCCGCGGGCAAAAATAGTATCCGTTAATGAATACGATACTGTTCTCATTATTATAGTATGAAAAAGAGCGAAAGTACAGGTGATTCTGAATATTCCGGGACGATCCTGAACAATACCCAAAGCTGTCATTACAGTTCAGGATCTTACTGTCTTTCTCAGCCGGTAAGGATCTGAACTGCAGCAGCAGGCTGCCTGCCCGACCTGAATTCCTCTGAAGTTACTTGACGGACCTGAACGGTTTGGGTTATGATGATAACGTTCATCAGTAAAATAATTACAGCATGATAAACTTTACCCATTCAAAACAGAGAGGATCTGTATAAATGACATTATCTGCTTTATTGCTGGGCGGAAGAGGCGGCGATCTGACCTCTTTTTTTTCACTTGTTTTTTTATTCATGTTTCTGCCGGCATTTCTGATCATTTTCAGCATCATTCCGAATAAAGGAAAAAAGTACTGGCTCCTTGCGGCCAGTTACCTTTTCTTCTGGTTCGTCAGCGGGACACTGGTGGCATACCTGTTTCTTTCGACTTTGTCGATGCATTATTTTGGAATGTGGCTCGAAAAAAGCCAGACAGAATTGAAGGAAGAACTTTCCGGTGCCCCAAGGGAAAACAAAAAGACTATAAAGAAACAATATATCCGGTATCAGAGATGGATCGTATTTCTTGCTGTGATGATCCATATCGGCATGCTCCTCATTCTCAAGTATTCCGGCTTCTTTACAAAGAATCTTAATTCTCTGTTTTCGTATCTGGACCTGGGAATCGACCTTGCAGTACCTGAATATCTTATGCCCATCGGCATTTCCTTTTTTACACTGCAGGCTTTGTCCTACATTCTGGATGTTTATCAGGGCATCATTAAGGCAGATCATAACCTTTTTCGTCTCGCCCTGTTTATCAGCTTTTTTCCCCAGATCGTAGAGGGACCGATCTGCCGTTACAGTCAGACGGCAGAGGCTTTGTGGGAGGTACAGCCGATCCGCGCCCGGAATTTCTACTTTGGTCTTCAGCGCATTTTGTTCGGAATGATGAAGAAGGTCGTCATCGCAGACCGGCTGAACAAACTTGTGACAGAAGTCTTTTTGAACTTTACAGAATATGAAGGCGGTATTATAGCGATAGCCGCTGTCTGCTATACGGTGCAGCTTTATATGGATTTTTCCGGAACCATGGATGCGGTTATGGGTATTGCCGACATTCTGGGTATCCGCATGCCCGAGAATTTTGCACGCCCCTTCTTTTCGAAAACAATTTCCGAATTCTGGAAGCGGTGGCATATTACGCTGGGAACCTGGTTTAAGGATTATGTTTTTTACCCGGTCACGATGGCGTCATCCATGAAAAATCTGACCTCTTCAGCCCGGAAAAGATTCGGCTCTTATTATGGACCGATTCCGGCCATCAGCATCGCATTGTTCTGTGTCTGGGCCTGCAATGGACTCTGGCACGGTTCTGCCTGGCATTATGTTTTCTTCGGCATGTACCATTTTATTTTGATCCTTGCCGGAAAACTGATCTATCCGGCTGTGAGATCGTTCAATGAAAAATGTCATATCCGTCCGGAATGGTTTGGATACAGGCTTTTGCAGATGGTGCGGACAGCTGTTCTGGTGGTGATCGGCGAATTGTTTTTCAGGGCAGACGGACTCCTCGCGGGATTTTATATGTTCCGTACCATGATCCTGCAGTTTACATTTACGTCGCTTGATAATACTCTTTTAAAAAAGCTCGGTATGGACCGTTTCGATTTTTTGATCGTCGGTCTTGCTCTTATACTTGTATGGATCATCAGCATGGTGAATGAAAAAGGAATATCTGTGCGGGAAGTGATCGACAGACAGACCATCGTGATTCGATGGACCGTATGGTTGGCCATGCTTTTGTTTATCATTGTATTCGGCGCATACGGACTTGGCTATATTCCGGTAGACCCGATGTATGCACAATTTTAGGAGGCCGTAATGCAGAAATTTATAAAACATGCTTTGCGGGACATTCTGTTTCTGGCGATTCTGGTTGTTCTTCTGCTGATACTTTCAAAGATCGTGATTCCCAAGGATAATGCCCCGGAAGACGGAATGCCTTATGCATCGGCAAACGGTATCTTAAGTGAACAGGCAGATACGATCGATGTTGTGACACTGGGCGACAGTGTATGCTATGCCTCTTTTATTTCTCTGCGGTTATGGGAAAAACATGGATTTACAGTCTATAACTGCGGGTCTTCGGAACAGAAGCTGGATTATTCAGAAGAGCTTCTGGAGAAAGCCTTTCGGAACCATTCGCCCAGAATCGTTATTCTGGAGACAAGCGCGATCTTCAGGAATATTACACTGGATGAAGTGCTGCTGGACCAGGCTGAGAAGATCCTTCCTGTGTTTTCTTTTCACGATCGGTGGAAAACGCTAAGAACCCGGGATCTGGATTTTTCGGTCCATTATACGTATAAGGATTATGCCAAAGGGTATCAGTTTGAAGATGAAGCAAAAGCAGCAGACACAGATTTTTATATCTGGGAAACAACGGATACGGTCTATATTCCGATGCAGAACAGATCTTATATTAAACATATTAAATCACGCTGTGACGAAAAGGGTTCAAGACTGGTTCTTGTCAGCGCTCCCAGTACGGTGAACTGGAATATGATGCGCCACAACAGTATAGAAAAGCTTGCGGAAAAACTGGGTATCGAGTATATCGATATGAATCTGCTGCAGAAAGAGGTGCCGATCGACTGGGAAAAAGATACCTATGATAAGGGAGATCATCTGAATTATTCCGGTGCAGAAAAAGTTACCGCGTATCTCGGTGAATATCTTGAAAAAACCGGCCTTCTGACGGATCATAGAGGAGATCCCGCCTATCAGCAGTGGGATAAGGATCTCGAAACCTTTAACCGGGTCATTAAAGAATTACTGGCCAGGGCCTGATACCTGTACATAAAAACCTGACAAATGCTGGAAGAAAGCCCCTGGCAGTTATTAACGAAAATGAGGCGCTTCAGGATGTTCCGGCAGGAAAAACACGCTGATAGGCTTTCCGATATTGGCGGTAAAAATTGCCTGGGTGGTTTCGAAATTATAAATCGAATTTGTGGAGGTAGTATGGATCGTTTAGAAGCTTTTGAGAAGATGCTTTCTGATATTAAAATTCAATCAGATTATGAAACTGCTGAACTGGAAAGATTAAAGGCAGAAGGGAAAGAAAAAACAGCAACATATCGCCAGTATTTTGGCAACCGTATGCTCTACAAAATGATGCTTGCAAAGTATAAAGAATATGG
>CACZPF010000235.1 GCA_902782975.1 uncultured Lachnospiraceae bacterium | reverse complement strand
GGCTGTCAAGGACGCAAAGACGGTTGTCTGGAACGGACCGATGGGTGTATTTGAGAACCCGATCCTTGCCAAGGGAACCATGGCTGTTGCAGCAGCTCTTGCAGAGACAGATGCTACCACCATTATCGGCGGCGGCGACAGCGCGGCAGCAGTTAACCAGCTCGGCTATGGTGACAAGATGTCCCATATCTCCACCGGCGGCGGCGCTTCCCTGGAATTCCTGGAAGGAAAAGAGCTTCCCGGCGTAGCAGCAGCAAACGATAAATAAAGAGCGAGCCAGGGGAGGGAAGGCGAGCCAGGGGAGGGAAGGCGCTCAAAGTTGCGAAGGCCGCTTTCCCTCCCCTGGAACCCCTCCCTTCGGGCCACGCCTTACTGCGTGGCGGGCGTGGGGGTTTGTTTGTGTTTGGGGCTTTTTGTATTTTTTTCGATCGTTTTGGGGGAGCCGTCATCAGCTAAATGGACACTGGCGGGTGTTTGTGTGTTAGTTGTTGTAGTGGCAAATACCGTGTGATCGATGTGCAGCATGTTGTTTAGGTCGTTTTTTGATGAGTTCTTTTATATATTAAGAGGAGTTTGTATGAGCAGAAAGAAGATTATTGCTGGTAACTGGAAGATGAATATGACCCCGACTGAGGCTCTGGCGCTGGTTGAGACGCTGAAGCCGCTGGTTGACAATCCTGAGGTGGATGTTGTTTATTGTGTACCGGCTATCGATATTGTTCCGGTTGTTGAAGCTGTTAAGGGGACAAACGTACAGGTCGGCGCTGAGAATATGTATATCGAAGAGAAGGGTGCCTTCACAGGCGAAATTTCTCCGAATATGATCGTTGATGCGGGCTGCAAGTATGTGATCATCGGCCATTCCGAGAGACGTGAATACTTTAAGGAAACAGATGAATTCCTGAACAAGAAGGTTCTGAAGGCTCTTGAGCACGGCCTCACCCCGATCCTTTGCTGCGGTGAGTCTCTGGAGCAGAGAGAAGCAGGTGTCACTCTCGACTGGATCCGTCTTCAGATCAAGTCTGATATGCTTGGTGTTACGGCTGAGCAGGCAGCATCCATGGTTATCGCTTACGAACCGATCTGGGCGATCGGAACCGGCAAGACCGCTACTTCCGATCAGGCAGAAGAGGTCTGCAAGGCTATCCGTGAGACGATCTGTGAGATTTATGATGCCGATACAGCAGAGAAGATCCGTATCCAGTACGGCGGTTCCATGAATGCCGGCAACTGCGCAGAACTTCTTGCAAAACCGAATATCGACGGCGGTCTGATCGGCGGAGCGTCCTTAAAAGCTGATTTCGGGAAGATCGTCAACTATAATAAGTAAAGAAAAAAGTCCTGATTTTCGGGCATAAAGCACAACAAAACACCACCAGACACTATGACAATTTGTGAAATAGTCACTATTGAATTGTGTCTGGTGGTGTTTTTGTTTTTCCTGAAGGAGCCGGGCTCTCTTTTAGTTGTCCTGTCTCTTTTCCATGTGGTATAATAATTTCATATACATCAGCGCTAATTGTCTATCAAAACGCTTAACACTGGCAGCGGAACGAGACGGTGAGGAGGTACGGCAAATGAAATCAGTTCAGACACTCCCGGACAGCTACCGGGAAATCTTTAAAATGAACCTGCAGTCTGACAAAAAGATTGCTCTCAAGATCAACATTGGTGCTACGGCCGCCATGGTCATCCTGATGATCATCGGGGGATTCATTGTTCCGATCAGAACATTTTTCAAAATGGAACCCTTCAGCGATTACCTGATCCGTCTTGGGGTACTTATACTGGCGTATCTGCTGTACATGATGGCGCATGAACTTACCCATGCAGTAGTTATGAAAGCGGCAGGTGCAAAGAAAGTAGTTTTCGGTTTTACCGGCATGTATGCATTTGCCGGAAGTCATGATGATTACTTTGATAAGATCTCGTACCGCTGTATTGCCCTGGCGCTGCTGATCGTATGGGGAATCGTATTTGGTGTTTTGGCAGTTATTGTTCCTGCATCATGGTTCTGGATCGTCTGGTTTTTGCTTGCCGGGAATATCGCGGGAGCGGCTGGTGATGTATATGTAACGGTTAAGCTGTGGAATCAGTCCGATACGATTCTTGTGAAGGATACCAGCGTCGATATGACGGTGTATGACAGGGAATAACCACTTGTGAGATCATGAATACTAATGAAAAGAATGGGGGATGAAAAATGTTTCAGTCGAACCGTATTTTAAAGAAATACATAGAATTTGCTTTATCGTTATGCCTCGTTTTTGCTGTTACTGTAAAAGCAAAAGCAAGTGGTTTATTCCCGGAAGGAACGATCATCGTACCTCAGGGCACGGAGGTATCAATAGATGATGACGCCGGAATTGTCACGATCATTAATAGTCCGGTCGCAATCAATGCAGGTGATACATTTGTAGTTTATTTGCAGGATCTGCCGGTTGCTTACGTTGCGGAGTCAGTATCAGGCGACAGCAGCAGTCTGGTTGTTGATGCTTATAAAGCTGAGGAATCTGTCTATTCACTTCTTGCTGAAGAAGGCGATATTGCACTGACGCCTGACATGTACGAATTCGTGCCTGCGCCGGGAGTGACATATTCCATAGAAACAGACGAAAATGATGTCCGGCCGGCATCAGATGATCCATTTGAAATGGATAAGGATATGAAATATGAAGATGGTGTTCTGAAAATGTCTTATGGCATGGGAGGAATGTCTGTCGAAGTCTCAATCTCGAATCTTCACCTTTCTCATTCCATGTCCGGTGGTAATATAGGGGTTACTTTGAATGGAAACTGGGGCATTCAGACAACGCAGGGAGTCTCCCAGGATATTTTATCAGATCTCCCCCTTGGAGAAATGCGGATCTGGGGGATTGGGAAAGTAGGTATTTCTATTTCCTTTGAAATGGGTATGAATATGACCTGTACCTTAAAAGGAACTTTCAGTGCAGGTATCGGGATGAACCAGGATGGGGACGGGACCGCATCCATAGGATTTGTTGTTACGGAGAAATTTGTTGAAGGAGAAGGATGCATTGATGCCACGCTAAAATTATCCGCAGGCGTTGATGTACTGATCGCTTCTGCGGATCTGTCTGTAAATATTGGCGCCCAGACAGAATATACGCAAGATGATTTCTATCACAAAACCAGTGATGATCCGGAAGAAGGATACTGGGTACACTGTGACGATTTTACCACTTATATATATGCGTATGTTGGAGTAGAAGCACAATATTATAATCTTTTACTGGGAAAGATGATGCCTCTTGCTTCAAAGAAAATAGCGGGTGAAGACGAGGAATCAACACCTTTTAAATTCAATATTCATCTTGAAAATGGAAGTATAGTAAACGGTTGTACGCAGGGAATGGTTATTGATGATCCGGCTTTTAAGACTTTTGATGCAGGCTATAGCGGCTCTGGTATGCTGGATTTAAATACTCGTATTATTGAAACAGATGTCAGTCTGCCATTTGATATGACCCTTGATCATGATTTCTTTATAAATAATGGTTCTCTCAATCTGGATGGCCATACATTGACGGTCGATGGAAATCTGACACAGGCGGGCGGGTCATTAATAGTCGGAAATGGCACACTGATCGTCAAAGGAGATTACAGACTTCAGACATGTACGGATGGAGGATACGGAGACTCAGGCGGCACACTGAAGATGACCAGCTCAGACGGTCAGATCGATATTGATGGCGACCTTATTATCCAGACCTCTTCAGCTAATTCCAGCCTGACAGCGGGAACGATTCATCTCAAGGGCGATTTTTACCAGAAGAATACCAGCGGGAACAGTAAGAACTTTAATTCCGGAACGGGATTCCGTCTTGTTCTGACGGAGGAGAAGACACACGGAATATATTTTGATGATGCTGAAAATAACAGTATTGGTTATTTGAGTCTGGAGAACAATGCTGTTTCTGAAGGGGATATATGTATCGGAATACTTGATCACAACGGGCATGATTTTGTAGTCAACGGAAATCTGACTTCGATCAACGAAGTGGACCTGTATGATTTTGATCCGGAGGCGGAAATCGAAGATGTAAATATCAGTTTGCTGACTCAGACCATGGAGGTTCAGAGCGTTCCCCGCTTTTCAGACCTGGATCTTGGGGGATACACACTGACGGTGAATGGAGATATGATTTCCACCGGAAATGTGGATCTGAACGGTGGACAGTTGAAGGTAAACGGTACCTTGTACCAGCATGGGGGAAACATGTTTATCCACGGCGGAACGTTGGAGATACAGGACGATTATCTCATTGTTGGGTCAGACAGTATATTTTATGGTGAAAAACAAAGCTATACCGGGTGTGCAGGAATGCTCCAGATGACTTACAACGATGACGTTGTGCGTGTCGGCGGGGACTTCTTTGTAAAGGGTAAATCCTGCAGCGGGAACATGAATGCCGGAACGATGTATGTGGGCGGGGACTTTACCCAGCAGGAAAATTATAGTGATAATTTTGATGCAAGCGGGAGCCACAAGGTGGTATTCAACGGAACCGGAGTCCAGAAGATCAGCTTTCAAAATTACGACTACAGCGGCTTCGCGAATGCGCGTTTCGAGAACCCGGAGGCAGAGTTTGCCAGCGGTATAAGGGGATTTGTCCTGGAGGATGATATTGACCTGACCATCTCTGCTTCAAACTTTGCCGTCAAAGGGACTCTGTGCCTGAATGGCCATGCGGTGGGAGAGAAGGTCAATGGAAGAGATGTGCTGAAGTTCAGCG
>CACZPF010000234.1 GCA_902782975.1 uncultured Lachnospiraceae bacterium | reverse complement strand
GTTTCTTTATTTGCGATTCTTTATTTGCGTTTCTTTATTTCTGTTTCAGTATTCCTGTTTATTTATCGAGGGCCAGATGCGCCTCGGCTACTGTTTTCCGGGGGTCGATACTGCTGCAGAGCGCCTCCGGTCCTGCCATGGGAGCATTCTCTGGATATTTCAGCAGATGCAGCAGATATTCGATATTTCCCTCCGGCCCCTTTACCGGAGAAAATGTCAGATGACAGGGGTACAGAAAAATACCCGCAGCATAGTCGATGACTTTTTCGATCACTTCCAGATGAACAGCCGCGTCCCGCACTACTCCCTTCTTGCCGACCTTTTCACGCCCTGCTTCAAACTGAGGCTTGATCAGGCATACGATCTGCCCGTCTTCTGTCAGAAGGTTTCTTACCGGGAGCAGCACCTTCGTAAGAGAGATGAAAGACACATCGATGGACGAAAAGGATACCTTTTCGGGCAGCTGCTCCGGTGTCAGGTACCGGATATTGGTCTTTTCCATACAGACAACTCTTTCGTCGTTTCTGAGCTTCCAGTGCAGCTGGCCGTATCCGACATCCACGGAATAGACCCGGCTGGCCCCGTTCTGCAGCATGCAGTCGGTAAAGCCTCCGGTGGAAGCCCCCACATCCATACATACCCTGTCCGTAAGACTCAGAGAAAACGCCTGCATGGCCTTTTCCAGCTTAAGGCCCCCTCTGCTTACATAGGGCAGAAGGTTCCCTCTTACTTCGATCGAAACAGTTTCCGCAAACATGGATCCTGCCTTATCCTCTTTCTGGCCGTCCACATAAACTTCTCCTGCCATGATAAGGGCCTTTGCCTTTTCTCTGGAGGAAGCCAGTCCTTTTTCAAAGAGTAAAATGTCCAGCCGTTTTTTCATGCAACCTGCACTTTCCGCCTTTCGGCAAATAACCATCTGTCACGGCGCATCCTCCGTGCCTGTACAAAGCGGACTTCCGTCTCCGTCCTGCAGCCATGCATTCCGCACGACTTCCTCCAGTTTATCCGCTGAGAGGCCGCAGCGTCTTCTCAGACTTTCCACACTCCCATGGGGTATAAACTTGTCCGGCACCGACAGGATCTTTGTGCGGACATCCGGATACCGCTCCTTCAGATATGCGGTCACATGTTCCCCCATGCCGCCGGAACGCACATTTTCTTCCATGGTGATGATCATCCCGTGGCTGCTGCCAAGTTCGTCCAGAAGGTCTTTATCAAGCGGCCGTACAAACCGTGCATTGACTAGTGTCGGATGAATTCCCTCCTCTGCAAGATCCCGGCAGGCAGTTTCCGCTGTACAGACCATGCTGCCGAGCGCAAGGATCGCGATCTTCTCTCCCCTTATGAGGACCTCGCTCTTCCCCCGCTCGATTTTCTGATAATGCCCTTCCGATCCTGTATAAGCGCCGCCCTTCGGATACCGTATGGCTACCGGCCCCTCCGCCAGAACAGCCGCCCGGAGCATTTCCTTCAGCTCCCAGGCATTCTTCGGTGCCATTACTGTCATATGCGGACACATCGACAGATAGCTTATGTCAAAACATCCCTGATGGGTCTCTCCGTCAGCGCCTACGATCCCGGCGCGGTCTATGGCGAAGATCACATGCAGATTCTGCATGCAGACATCATGAATGATCTGGTCGATTCCTCTCTGCAAAAAGGAAGAATACACCGCCACGACAGGAATCATCCCGCCAAGAGACAGACCGGCCGCAAAGGTAACGGCATGTTCTTCTGCAATTCCCACATCAAAAAACCGATCCGGAAACAGATGGGCAAACTTTTTCAGCCCTGTTCCCTGAGGCATTGCAGCCGTCACCGCTGCAAGATTCGGGACTTCCGCCCCAAGATCCGCCACGGCAGATCCAAACACATCTGTGTAGGAGATCTCTCCGGGACTGAGCGGTTCACCTGTCGCCACGTCAAAAGGTCCCGTCCCGTGGAACCGGTCCGGGTGTTCTTCAGCGGGTCCATATCCGAGGCCTTTTTGGGTCAGCACATGAACAAGCACTGCCCCTTTGACCTTTTTAGCCTCGTTAAAGGTCCGCATCATCTGGACCATATCGTGTCCGTCCACCGGTCCCAGGTAGGTAATGCCCATATTTTCAAAAAGCATCCCCGGAATGACCAGCTGCTTGATGCTGCTCTTTGTCTTTCGCATCGTCTCCACTGCTTTGTCGCCGAAACCCGGAATCTTATTTAACGTCCTGGTCACCGAAAGCTTCATTCCCGTGTAAGCCTGCGAAGTTCTGAGGGCGCCGAGATACATGGACATCCCGCCGATATTGCGGGAGATGGACATGTTATTGTCGTTCAGCACAATGATAAAGTTGGTCTCCAGAAGGGCCGCATTATTGAGAGCCTCGTAGGCCATCCCTCCCGTCAGGGCACCATCTCCGATCACAGAAACGACCCGGTAATCCTTCCCGAGAAGATCTCTTGCCCGCACATATCCCAGGCCTGCAGAGATAGAATTCGAACTGTGCCCTGTATCGAAGGCATCACAGAAACTTTCCGCCCTTTTGGGAAAGCCTGCCAGACCGCCTTCTTTTCGAAGTGTGTCAAACTGCTCCCGCCGTCCTGTCAGGATCTTATGTGTATAGGCCTGATGTCCGACGTCCCAGATGATTTTGTCCTCTTTAAGATCCAGCACATTATGCAAAGCGAGGGTCAGTTCAACCGCCCCCAGATTGGAGGACAGATGACCTCCTGTCTTTGAGATCGTATCCACCAGAAAATTCCTGATTTCCGATGCAAGAGCCGGAAAATCAGAGAGGGGGATCTTGTGAATATCATTTGGTTTTTTTATTTTATCAAGGATCATATGATCATCCCCTAAACATCTGACGATCTGTTCAGGCTGTCCGGCAGGTCAGATATCTGAACAGCTCGACCAGAAACCTGCTTTCCGGATAATCCGAAAGGACCTGTGATGCTCTTTTTTCTGCCTCCTCTGTCAGGTCTTTGGCCTTTTCCATGCCAAGCAGCGTTACAAAAGTCGTCTTATGGTTTTTTTCATCACTGTGAACCGGTTTGCCCAGTTCCTCCTGGGTCGCCGTTACATCCAGTATATCATCCCGGATCTGAAAGGCTATTCCAAGATCATAGGCAGCCGCAGTAAGAGCCTGCTCTGTCTCGTCCGGACATCCTGCCAGCACTGCTCCGGCTGCCATGGAAGCCGCCAGAAGCGCCCCTGTCTTGTGGTGATAGATCCGGAACAGATCTTCTTCTTTGAGGGGTCTGTCCTCGTTTTCTACATCCTCGCTCTGCCCGAAGAGCATACCATGGATCCCTGTTTTATCCGAAACGATCTGCATGGCGCGGACGACCCTTTCAGGATATTCCGTCAGATCAAATGCCTTCAGCATCGTTTCGTAGGCATAGTTCAGAAGGGCATCTCCCGCAAGGATCCCCATTGCTTCCCCAAAGGCCTTGTGAGTCGAAAGCCTCCCTCTCCGGAAATCATCGTTGTCGAGAGCCGGCAGATCATCATGAATGAGGGAATGAGTATGGATCATCTCGATCCCTGCCATAAATGGCTCGACCACCTTTTCGCTCCCCCCGAGCATCCGGTAGGTCCCGGCCATCAGAACCGGCCGGAGCCGCTTGCCGCCCGCTTTCATGGCATAGCACATGGCATCGGAGAGGCTTCCTTTTTTATCCGGCAGATAGCGGAGGATGATTTCTTCCGCTTCTGCAGCTTTTTGTTTTAACTCATCCTGAAAATGCATGATAGGTCCCATCCTCACTGATCTCCAGCATCTTTTTTTCTACCTTGTCCAGCCGCTCATTGCAGTATTTCAAAAGATCCATCCCCTGCCTGTAAAGAATAAAGGAATCCTCAAGGGACGTATTGCGGTCCTCCAGCCGTGCGGCAAGCAGATCCAGTTCCCGGAAAGCTTCTTCCAGCGTCTTTTCTTCCGAAACCTTTTCTTTTGAAGCCTTTTCTCCCGGGGGCATTTCCTCCCCGGGCGACGGCAGGTCGGACGGGCGGTCCTTTTTTATCTCTGACATCTGTTCTGCTCCTCTATATGATGCTCCTGTATATAGAGCTCCTCTATTATATTTCTGTATTATTGTACTTCTGTATTATTGTACTTCTGTATTATCGTATTTCTCTATTATCGTGTTCCTCTCTGATGCCGCATACCCTGGCGTCGATCACACCGTCGGTCACCGAAATCCTGAGCATGTCTCCTTCCTCTACTCCCCGGATACTCGTCACGGCTCTGCCCTGTTCATTGCTCACATAAGAATAGCCGGAGGAAAGCTTTTTAAGAGGTGAAAGTCCGTCATACCGTTCCGCCAGGATACGGATCCGGTGCCTTGTTTCCAGAATCTTTTTTTCCATCAGGGCCGAAAAAGCTTCCTCCAGGTCGATGCTGCGCTGACGGTTTTCCATCAGAAGACGCTCCGGACTCCGGCGCATCAGCTTTTCTTTTTCAAGATTCAGCCGCTGTCTTGCCATGGAAACCTTGCCGCTCATCCCGTAATTCAGCCTGTCCCGAAGAGAAGCAGCCCGGCTGATCACCGAAGCATAATCATCCACGGCCAGTTCTGCCGCTGCCGAAGGAGTCGGCGCCCGCATATCCGCTACAAAATCAGTGATGGTAAAATCTGTCTCATGACCGACAGCCGAGATGACAGGTGTCCGGCATTCAAAGACGGCGCGGGCAACGATTTCTTCATTAAACGCCCACAGATCCTCGATGGATCCGCCGCCCCTTCCGACAATGATCACGTCCACGCCTGCCCTGTCCAGGGTCCTTATCCCCCGGACGATGCTTTCCTTTGCCCCTTCCCCCTGCACCAGGGCAGGATAGAGAATAATCTGAAGATAAGGATTCCTTCTTAAGGCAACATTGCGGATATCCTGTACGGCTGCGCCGGTCGGAGCAGTCACAACGCCCAGCCTTTTGATGAACTTTGGAATGGGCTGCTTATACTCTTCCGAAAACATGCCCATTTCCTCGAGTTCCTTCTTCAGAGCCAGGTATCTCTCATAGAGAAGTCCCGCTCCTTCCAGGGTGATCTCTCTGGCATACAGCTGGTACCGCCCGTCCCGTTCGTAGACATCCACGGTCCCGCCGACGACCACTCTGTCGCCGTTTTTCATCGGGAAGGAAAGGCCGCGGCGCATCCCGGCAAACATCACGCAGGCGATCGCCCCGTCCTGATCCTTGAGCGAAAAGTAGATATGCCCGCTCTGATGATATTTGCAGTTGGAGACTTCTCCTTTCACATACACCTTCTGTAAAAAGAAATCCTGGGTGAACATATTTTTTATATAGCGGTTCACCTGTGCAACTGTGTAAATATTATTCATGATCTTTCACATTTCCGGCGGCAATTTTCCCGAGGATCCCGTTGACAAAGGAGCCGGATGCTTCGCCTCCGAATCTCTTGGCGATCTCGACTGCCTCGTTGATCGCGACACCGGACGGAATATCCTGATCGTACAGCATTTCATACACGGCCAGCCGCAGGACCGACAGATCGACCTTATTCATACGGGTCGTCTTCCATCCTTTGGACGTGGCATTGATCAGTGTATCGATCGGTTCCAGATATTCCCTGACATGCCGGTATTTTTCCCTGATATATTTTTCGTCTTCCGTATCATTTTCCTCAGGCGTAATTCCCTCAAAATATAGCTGCAGCTGTTCCGGCATCTCTTCCGGGGTATTAAATTCTGAAACAAAAAGCAGCTTAAAAATATGCTCTCTCTGCTCTGTCCGTCTCATCCGGGCCTCCATTTTTATATAAGAATCCATTGATGATCGCCGCTCTGCCATTCTTTATCAAACAGCATATGAAAAAAAGGAAAGATGTTTCACTTTCCTTTTTCGTTTTCCATATCAACACTGGCAATGTGCACGTTGACTTCTGTGACGGTCAGGCCGGTCATATTCTCGATGGCCGATTTGACTCTCTCCTGAACAGCCTGGCTGACTTTTAAAATATTATAGCCATACTCCATGTTCAGATTGACATCTGCCGTCACCTGATTGTCCTGGACGATGACTTTGACGCCTTTCGCCAGGTTTTTGATGCCCTGTTTGCTTACGGCATCCTTTGTAATATTGCCGGTCATGGAGGCCACGCCGTCCACTTCTGTTGCTGCAAGGCCTGCGATGATGGTCACCACTTCGTCGGAAATATGGACTTCGCCTACGCCTCCCAGATCCTGTATCTTATATACGGTACGTTTTTCTGCCATTTTACCCCTTTCCTGATGCACTGCTGTGTATCATAAAGCACATGACTATTATAGCAAAACAAAGCTGAAAAGGAAAGACTTACTTGCTGAATTCTGCCAACTTAAGGTCCGGATTCCGATCCATCGTCATTCCGACGCTCCAGGCATTCACCCAGAGAAGAAGCGGATTTCCTTTCAGATCCGTCACCTTCTTCATATCGGAAGTACCAGTGATCTTATCGATATTGATCTGCTCCTTGTTGACGATCCACCGGATATGTTCATAGGGAAGCATTTCCAGGGCGATCTCCACATTATATTCATTTTCCAGCCTGTACTTCAGTACTTCAAACTGCAGGACACCCACAACGCCGACGATGATCTCCTCCATGCCCGAATTCAGTTCCTGGAAGATCTGGATCGCGCCCTCCTGGGCGATCTGGTTGATTCCTTTCACAAACTGTTTCCGCTTCATGGTATCGATCTGCCGGACTCTCGCAAAATGTTCCGGGGCAAAAGTCGGTATACCTTCGAAGGCAAACTTTCTTCCCGGCGCACAGATCGTATCTCCTATGGAAAAGATCCCGGGATCAAAGACGCCGATGATATCGCCTGCGTAGGCTTCGTCTACCACATGCCTCTCTTCTGCCATCATCTGCTGAGGCTGCAGGAGGCGCATCTTTTTATCCCCCTGCACGTGATAAACTTCCTGGTCTGCGTCAAACCGTCCGGAGCAGATCCGCATAAATGCGACCCTGTCCCGGTGTGCCTTGTTCATGTTCGCCTGGATCTTAAAAACAAAGGCAGAAAAATCGTCATCCATGGGATCGATCTCGCCCGCATCCGAATTTCTGGGAAGCGGCGATGTCGTCATGGAAAGGAAGTGGGTCAGAAAAGTCTCCACCCCGAAATTTGTAAGGGCCGACCCGAAAAACACCGGCGTCAGTTCTCCTCTGCTCACCGCCTCCTGATCAAAGTCCTGGGCTGCCCCGTCCAGCAGGTCGATCTCCTCCAGCAGCTGCTCCTTCTGCGAGGGATCCATGATCGTGTCCGCTTTCGGATCATCCAGAGCGATCTCCTCGATCGTCCCTTCTTTTGTCCCCTTCTGTGTATCGGAAAATGTCAGAATCTTATGAGTATTCCGGTCGTAGACACCGCGGAATTTTTTGCCGGAGCCAATGGGCCAGTTGATCGGGCAGGTAGCAATACCCAGTTCCTTTTCGATCTCATCCAGCAGATCGAACGTCTCATTGGCATCCCTGTCCATCTTGTTGATAAAAGTAAAGATGGGTATGTGGCGCATTACACATACCTTAAAGAGTTTTCTTGTCTGAGCTTCCACACCCTTGCCGCCGTCGATCACCATGACGGCTGAATCCGCCGCCATCAATGTACGGTAGGTGTCCTCGGAAAAGTCCTGATGGCCGGGTGTATCCAGAATATTGATGCAGTAGCCGCCGTAATGGAACTGAAGGACCGATGAAGTAACGGAAATTCCTCTTTCCTTTTCGATCTCCATCCAGTCCGATACTGCGTGGCGGGCAGTCGCTTTCCCCTTTACGGAACCGGCCAGGTTGATCGCGCCGCCGTAAAGAAGAAATTTCTCGGTAAGGGTCGTCTTGCCGGCATCCGGGTGGGAGATGATGGCAAAGGTGCGTCTTTTTTCAATTTCAGATCTGTATTTTGACAAAGCAGCCTCCTGTCAGATATCGTATTTATTCAGGTGATTCATCCCTTTCCGGATGATTTGTCCTGTTTCTGTTTCAACTGCCGGATCGCCTCATCGATCTTCCCGATGGGGATCTCGATGGTAACGGCTGTAACCGGGGTCCGGGTCCAGACGGCGCAGGTATAATCCGGAGCAAAAGGAAGGATCAGATATTCCCCTCTGTCCATGGCAATGGTACGAAGATCCTGGGAGAGCCCCTGTCCTGTCCACTTTACATAGGCTTCCCTCAGCGTCCACTGAGTATAGAAAGCCTGCACCGGATCCTCGCTGTCCAGGATCTCCCTGACCATCTCCTCCGGAACGATCCGTGAGAGAACTCTCTCAAAATGAAAGTTCCTGTGTTCCTGTATATCAACGCCGATCTCCTGCGAAGCAAATGCGCAGATGACATAAGCACCGGAATGACTGATATTATAATGGATCTTCGGCTCCAGTGTAAAGAAGGGCTTTCCGAATTCGCCGCGTCCTCTCGGTTCAAATCTCAGGTCCTTGCCGTACTGCTCTTTAAGCCCTGTCTCCAGAAGGATCTCCCCGACCAGATGCTCCAGCCTTTTTTCTTTTATTTCACGGTTCATCACCGTATAATACAGAAACACTTCACTTTCCATAAAAACCTCTTTTCAGGCGGGCGGCAGGCCTGCTTCCTGTAAAAAGCGGGAAGGCTCCCGCTTCTTGTCATACTGTGTACGTACAAGACAGATCGTCAGGTTTTCTCTCGCCCTGGTCATCCCGACATAGAAAAGTCTTCTCTCCTCTTCAAGAGCATCCGGCAGAACCGCTTTCCGGTAAGGGATGCTGCCTTCGTTCACATTCAGGATATACACATTTTTATATTCCAGGCCTTTTGACTGGTGCAGGGTGCAGAGGACGGCTCCGTCCCCTTTCTGTTCTCTCCCGGCTGCCTGCTTTTTTATTTCTTCCCGGTAAGCATCCATGGAAGATTCCCACTCTTCCAGGGTACCTGCCGTTTTGGCGCTTTCCTGAAGGCGGTCGAGAACTTCCAGAAGCTCTTCCGGCTTTATTTTACGATAATCTGCGTATTCACGCAAGTACTCTTCGTATCCTATCCCCTTCCTGATAAAATTCACCGCCGCAAAGGGCGGGAGATTTTTCAGGATCCGAAGATGCGTCATCAGGGTAATGATCCGGTCCTGCATCCAGTCCTTATCCTGGTAAAAGGTCATCAGCGCACCAAAATCCACCATGCCGGACGGCAGGGCGTCCCTTGCGATATAGCGGTTCGGCCGGTTCATGATCTGTAAAAAGCCGGCTCTTTTTAAATCTCCAGCTGCAAGATGCATATAAGCCAGCATATCGCGGCATATAAAATGATCAAAAAGATTGGGCATCTGCTCTCTCATCACAAAAGGAACCCCGAATTCCAGAAGAAGCCGGACCAGGCCTTCCGCCTCCTGATTCGTACGGAACAGGATGGCTGTATCCTTCAGATCCTCCCCTTTTTCCATCCGTTTCTTTAATTCCCTGGCCAGAAACAGATATTCCTCCTGCGGGTTTTCGAAATCCTTTCTGACTACCGCGGAGCCGGCCGGATTCGGTGTCGTCAGCTGTTTTTTGTAGCGTATCCTGTTGCAGCTGATCATTTTTACCGCATGCGAAAGGATCTGTTTTGTGCAGCGGTAATTCGTATCCAGGGTCACCGTCTCTGCCGAAGGATAATCCTTCGGAAAATGCAGCATGATCCCCGGCCTTGCTCCGCGGAAATGATAGATGGACTGGTCGTCGTCCCCGACGATAAACAGATTGTTGAGCGGGGAGGCAAGCATCCTGATAATGTCATACTGAATGGGACTGATATCCTGGAATTCATCCACCAGGATATACTGAAACCGTTCCTGCCACTTGGCAAGCACCTCCGGACGCCTCACCAGAAGATCATGACAGTAAAGAAGCATATCGTCAAAATCCAGTTTTCTTCTTTCCTTTAAGATTTTCCGGTATCCGCTGTAGATCTGGCGGAATACTTCATCCGGACAGCAGGCAGAATAATAGTTTGACAGGGTGATCCTCCCGGTTTTCACCTGCCCGATCTCCCGGGAGACTTCTTCCAGAAAATCTCCCTCACCGGACTGATCTCTGGCAAACTCTTCGGCAAGATGCTTCAGGATCTCATATTTTTCCGTGCCGGAAAGGATATTCCCGGCATCAAGATGATAGGTGTTTTTTAAAATTCCGTAAAAAACACCGTGAAAAGTTCCGAATGTCACGCCGGAACGGTCCGCTTTTTCCAGTGCAAGATACCGCTCCCGCATTTCGGATGCAGCATTTCGGGAAAATGTGACAACAAGAATAGAGGAAGACGAAACCTTCCCCTCATGAATCAGATGATATGTTCTTTCTACGATGACGGAAGTTTTTCCCGAGCCGGGACCCGCCAGAACCATCATCGGTCCTGACAGGTGAGCGATCGCCCTTTGCTGAGATGTGTTCATGTTCATAAGAAGTCTGATGAATACGGACTGTTTTTACAGATCGATTCCCTTGCTCTTCAGATAATCCAGTACATCTCCTACCGTGACCAGGTCAGGAAACATTTCAGCCGGGATCTCAATGCTGTATTCATCCTCAAGAGCCATGGTCAGTTCGAACAGGTCCAGGGAATCCGCGCCCAGATCGTCTTTAAAAGAAGTATCCGGCGTGATGGAATCCGCGTCACAATTCAGCTGGTCTGCAAGCATCTGTTTCATTTTTTCCAACATGTTCTTTTATTCTCCTTAATATTATTTCATTTTTAATTTGTTTTCAGGTCCTGATTTTTGATGAAAGTATATATTGGACCCACCTGTTTGTCAAGGTTCAGGATGGTTTTTACAGTAATATTCTCGGATCCCTGAACCGGATCTGCCGCGCGACTGAAAGAGCCAGGCCCATTTCCGCCATCAGAAACAAAACCGACGTACCCCCGTAACTGATAAAGGGCAGCGTGACGCCGGTATTCGGCAGCAGATTAACGACTACCGCAACGTTCAGAACCACCTGCAGAGCGATGTGTACAAACACACCGCACACCAGAAGGGATCCGAACATGTCCGGTGCATTCTGCGCGATAAAAAAGAGACGGTAAAGCATGTAGCCGAAAAACAGAAGTACCACGATCCCGCCGAATATCCCAAGCTCTTCACAGATGATCGAAAAAATAAAATCATTCTGAGCTTCCGGCACACTGCCGAGCTTCTGGATGCTGTTGCCAAGCCCCCGCCCGAAAAGACCTCCGGAGCCGATGGCATAGAGAGCCTGCAGCGTCTGATAGCCGTCCCCAGCTGCATAATCTTCCGGATTCAGCCACACCAGCATGCGGCGGATACGGAAATTACTGGAATCCTGCATATTTTTCTGTACATACATCATGATCAGTACCGCCGCGGCTGCACAGAGGATCACCGCCACGGCAAACCATTTATAATCAGGATTTGCAATAAAAACCATCCCTGCCGTAATGCCGGCGATGATGATCGCTGTAGACAGATTATCTGTCATGAAAAATGCGCCGCCGGAGAGGATCCCTCCCAGTACAAGAAGAAGGGCAGAAGCCCGGAGCGTCTTAACACTCTTTCCCATTTTTACCACCGCCCAGGAAATCGTGACGATGACAGCGATCTTTGCCACTTCTGCGGGCTGGAACTGGACCGGCCCGATCTTCAGCCACCGCCTGGCCCCGTGAGATGCCGACCCCAGCGGTGTTCTGACCAGTGCCATCATCATCAGGGCGCCGATATACAGGAGAAAATGGATCTTCTCAAGAATATGATAATCGATAAATGATATGAAAATGGCCAGCGCTATGCAGGCAATACTGATATAGGCCTGCTTTTTAAAGTAATACATATCATCTCCGAACTGGAGCTGTGCCGTATAGGCGCTTGTACTGTACAACATGATCAGCCCGAAACAGGTCAGCAGGATTATGACGGAAAGAAGACTGAAGTCATAGAAATCTCCTGCCTCTCCAAATAAACGGAACCTGCTTTTTTTAGCAGGTTCCAGGAGAGATGTTGTCTTTGCTGTCGTTTTTTTCATCCGATCACCCAATCATATGTAAGGGAAACAAGAGTCCCTGAATTCGTACTTAATCGTCTGGAACAGTATAGCAAAGGAGCCGATACTTGACAAGAAAAAGTTTTCAAACGATAATGAACGTGATATAATATCATTATTATGCCTGTCATATTAAAAGGAACACACTGTTCGTGTACCGGAAAAGAGGATAAAATGCGAATAATTATTATCGGATGCGGGAAGGTAGGCCTTACGCTGGCGGAGCAGCTTCAGCAGGAGGACTCGGATCTTACGATCGTAGACATTCGTGAAGACAAACTGACTTCCCTTCCGGATGATGTGGATGCCCTCAGCATTGTGGGCAACGGGGCCAGCATCAATACCCTGATGGAAGCCGGCATTAATATGGCTGATATCGTGATCGCAGTCACGGGATCGGACGAGCTGAACCTGCTCTGCTGTCTGATCGCTCAGAAGGCAGCCCCTTCGTGCCATACGATCGCGCGTGTCAGAAATCCTGTTTACCTTGAGGAGATACCGTTTATTAAGGAACGCCTCGGCGTTTCTCTTTTTATTAATCCGGAGTTCGCGGCTGCCCAGGAGATCTCCCGTATTCTGCGCCTTCCTCTGGCGACCAAGATCGATACCTTTGCCCGCGGGCGGGTGGAAATGATCCGCTTCAAGGTTCTTCCGGAATTTAATATGGACGGGATGAGCATC
>CACZPF010000233.1 GCA_902782975.1 uncultured Lachnospiraceae bacterium | reverse complement strand
CATCGCGGATGTGATCAGCGGTGCATACAATCCGGCAGGAAGAACTCCGATCAGTGTACCGAGGACAGCTGGTCATCTGCCCCTGTACCATTATCAGAACAACGGATCCTCCGCAGCACATAACCGCGGCCTGATTAATACCGGGTATATCAACAGCGACAGCTCCGCTCTGGCTCCCTTTGGACATGGGCTCAGCTATACCTCCTTCAGCTATTCGGATTTTACAGTCGGGAAGGAAGCGGACGGAACGGTAAAGGCATCTGTCACCGTAACAAATACGGGCGATTTGGACGGTGAAGAGGTTGTCCAGCTGTACGGCCGTGACCTGTATGCATCTGTTATCCGTCCGAGACAGGAACTGATCGGATTTAAGAGGGTTCCTCTGAAGGCTGGAGAAAGTAAAAACTTGGAGTTTACGTTTAATCTGGACCAGTTCGCATTTGAGGATCTTTCATGGAACTGGATCCTGGAGAAAGGTGATTTTGAACTGTTCGTCGGGACGAACAGCGAAGACGACCGGCTGAAAGCAGTGGTGACACAGAAGGAAACGATTTCTGTGAAGCCCGGGGAGAGAAGCTTCTACGCAGAGGTTTCTGTGAAATAAGAGCGCTGACGGAAACAGTGGAGCAAAAGCAAACCGGGAGAACGATTATGGGAGGTCTCGTCATGGAAGATAAGAGATATTTGAAACTTGGAAACAAGCTTGCATATGGAAGCGGGGATATGGCCACAAACTTTTTCTATGGCGTTGTCACCTCCTTCATGCTGATCTACCTTACAGACACGATCGGCCTGAACGCCGGCGTGGTAGGAACACTGATGGCGGTAAGCCGTGTACTGGACGGCATTACGGATGTACTGTTCGGATCGCTGATTGACCGGACAAAGTCAAAACTGGGAAAGGCAAGGCCCTGGATGTTGTGGACGATCCTTCCCATTGCCGTGTGTGAAGTGCTGCTTTTCTCCATGCCGTCTATGGGGACAACCCTGCAGTATGTATACTTCTTTGTGATCTTCACGATCGTCAATGACTTCTTCTTTACGGCCAACAATGTGGCTTATTCGACCCTTTCCGCACTGATGACTCCGAACAAGAATGAGCGCGTACAGCTTGGCGTGTTCCGTTTCGTCTTCACCACGACTGCCACCATGGTGGTTTCCGCTCTGACACTGCGCATGGTTGCCGGCTTCGGCGGGGGCGTAAAGGGTTGGAGGATGACCGCACTGGTGTATGCGGGACTCTTCATTATCATTCAGCTGATCTGCATTTTCGGCACAAAAGAAGTCACCCATCAGGGCGAAGAAGAAAAAATCGGAGAAGGCGGAAAGAAAAGTCTGTTCGGCAACCTGAAGGCAGTATTCTCCAACCCCTATTTCATCATGCAGCTTCTGCTCGGGACATTTTATAATGTGCTCAATAATATCACTGTCGCGGTCGGTGCATTCTATATGATCCACAAGCTCGGCAATCCGGATCTTCTCGGAACCTTCCAGCTGACGCAGGTATTCCCCCTGATCCTCGGCCTTGTTATCACCCCGATGCTTGTGAAACGGTGGGGAATGTATAAAGTCAATCTGATCAGTATGATCATTTCATCCCTGGCATGCATCCCGTTTGCGATTGCAGGAATGAACGGCGCCGTCGGGATTATGCTGGTGTTCTCCGCGATCCGCTGGCTTGGATCGGCTCCCCAGATCGCGAACAGTAATGCGCTGATTGCTGAGGTGGCGGATTATTCCTATAACAGGGACGGCCTTCGTGTTGAGGGCTCAATCTTCAGCTGCAGTTCCATGGGAACTAAGATCGGGCAGGGCCTTGGTACCGCAGCAGCAGGATGGCTGTTGGCCGCTGCTCATTATGACGGCACTCTGGCTGTGCAGACTCCACAGGCAATCGGCATGATCTCCTTTATCTACGCGGTGATCCCCATGATCATTACAATCGTTATGACGGTAATCCTGTATTTCTACAAAGTGGAAAAAGCAAATGAAGAACTGAGAAGAAAAGCTCAGGCATAAAAGAACAAACCAGCCGCGGCTTCAGCGCCGGCGGCTGTTCTTTTTTGGATATTCTTCCATAAGGGAGAGCAGGCCGCCATTGACGAAGGTATGAATGAGGTTTTCCCGGAACATGTTATCTGTCATCTCATGAGCATACTGCAAAGAGATGGTCAATGATCCGGATATGATGTACTGGGCCACCCACCCGGCGGCTTCTTCTGTCAGGCTGGTCTGTTCCATAATGCGCTTTACCAGAAAGCCGGAACAGTAGGCAACAAATTTCTTCATGGACTGCATGATATTGCCGCTGCGGATCAGAAGAATGTACAGATCATGATTTTCCCGAATGATCTCGTGCAGCTTGGTGATTATTTCAATGGAACCGCTTTCCTTGTTTGATTCCATATATTCAATCAGCTGGTCGCAGAAATGATCCTGCTCAATCTCGAGTACATGCATGCAGTCCATGTAATGAAGGTAGAAGGTGCTCCTGTTGATGCCGGCAATTTTGCAGACTTCCGTGACAGAGATCTTCTCGATCGGCTTTATCTCCAGAAGCTGGAACACTGTATCCCGAATCATTTTTTCTGTATAAGCATTTCTCCGGTCTTCTTTTCTCATACCGGACTCACCTCCCCTCTCTTTTAAATAACGTGGGTTTTCCCGACAGATTTGCGAGACTGTCCAGAACTGTACGATTGGAAGCGGATTGCGGATTGTATGTGCTCTCACTGTTTATTATACTCGGAATCAGAAAGAAAACAACAGATGTCTATAACTATTTGACACAGTTTCCCCATTTGATTAAAAAGCAGAAATTACAGTCATTGTACAGGAGGGATGAGCATGAAAAAAATCAGTTTGAACAAAGGGTGGATATTCTGGGAAAAAGGAAAGGAAAATCAGGCAGAGAATGTGAACCTCCCTCACGATGCAATGATACACAGAGAGAGGGTCAGGAAGCTGAAAAACGGCAGTTATACCGGCTTCTATCCGAGCGGTGACTATGTCTACAGAAAAGTAATTTTCGGGGAAGAAAGCCTGTCGGATCAGACGATCTTTCTGGAATTTGAGGGAGTGTATATGTACAGTACGGTCTTTTTAAACGGAGAAAAGATCGGGGGACATATCTATGGTTACAGCAATTATTATGTTGAACTGACCGGAAAACTGAAGATCAGGGAAGAGAATGAACTGCTGGTAGAAGTACACTGCAGCCAGGTTCCGAACGCCAGATGGTATCCCGGCAACGGAATTTACCGTCCGGTCTGGATGCATATCGGGAAACGGCAGCATATCCATCCGGATGCGGTACAGATTATCACGGAAAGCACATCACCGGCACGGATCAGGGTTCACGTCGACCTGGATGAAGAAACCTGTGGGGATTGTCATGTCGCGACGCAGATATATCGCGGCGAATCGGTCATTGCGGAAGGAACCGGAAGAAACTGCCAAATGGAGATTTCTGATGCGAAATTATGGGATGAAAAGCATCCGAACCTGTATCGGGCAGTGACCGTTCTCTATGACAGCAATGGGAAGGAAACAGACCGTCAGGAGAATCTTTTCGGGATTCGCAGTCTTTCCTGGAGTGCGGAAGAAGGTCTTCTTATAAACGGGAAGAAAACGCTTCTCAGAGGAGGCTGTGTACATCATGACAATGGGATCCTGGGCGCCTGTGATTTTGAAGCAGCTTCCATAAGGAAGATCCGGATCTTAAAAGAAGCCGGCTTTAATGCGATCCGAAGCTCCCATTATCCGATCAGCAAAAGTATGCTGAAAGCCTGTGATGAACTTGGAATGTACATCATGGATGAGGCGTTTGATAACTGGAGAGAACCCACAGGTCAGTATGGCTATTCACTGGAATTTGAAACGGAATGGAGAAATGACCTGGCCGGAATGGTGCAAAAAGACAGGAATCATCCTTCAGTTATCATGTATTCCATCGGAAACGAGATATCTGACACCTCAAAGCCGGAGGGAGCGGTTCTGGCCAGAGAGATGCGGGATCTGTGCCGGAAGCTGGACGAAACCAGGCCGGTACTTGTATGCCCAAACCTGTTTATGAATACACTCTCAAAAATGGGTTTCAGCTTCAGCCTTGGAGACGGGCAGAAACTGGAGCGGACAGATGTTACGGATCCTCTTCTTGAGGCACCGGATTCCCAGATGGGAGGATCGGTTGCCATCAATTTTCTCGTGATGACCGGGCCGGTACTGATGAATATGCTCCTTACGCCCGGCCGCTCGGAAAAAGGGGTCAGGGATGTATATCAGATGGTAGATATTGCGGGATACAATTATGGAACGAAGGTTTATGAAGGACATCATAAGCTGAATCCGACCCGGATTATGGTGGGATCAGAAACCTATCCGGCAGATATCGCAAAGACATGGAAGCTGATCAGAAAATCACCTTTTATACTGGGGGACTTTATGTGGACTGCCTGGGATTATATGGGTGAGGTCGGTGTCGGATTTGTCGAGTATGGAAAAAGCTCTGGCGCATATATTAAGCCCTATCCTGCAGTTTCCGCCTATACCGGTGTGATTGACCTGATCGGGCATCGGGAACCGTACAGCCATCTGGCTGCAGTAGCCTGGGGACTGGAAAAGAAGCCATATATTGCTGTGCAGCCGCTGAATCATGCCGGCGAGAAGAAGCATTTCTCCCATTATCGGAAAACGGATGCGGTAGAAAGCTGGAGCTGGCCCGGATATGAAGGGAAGAAAACCATTGTGGAAGTGTACAGCCGGGGTACATATGTTGAATTGCTTCAGAATGGAAAAAGTCTCGGGAAAAAGAAGCTGAAAGACCGGGAGGCAAAATTTGAGGTGAAGTATTACCCCGGAATGCTGGAAGCGGTAAGCTTTGATCCATCTCACTGTGAGATTGCAAGGTCTGTTTTATCCGGAGCAGACAGTGAGAAGGTCCTGTCTGTAAAGAGCGACCGGGAAGCTTTACGTGCGGATGGGGAGGATCTGGCGTTTATTGAAATCGCCCTGACCGATCAAAACGGGATCGTCCATATCCTGGAGGAAAGTAAAATCACTGTCACCGTAGAAGGAGCCGGCGAACTGGCAGGGCTTGGAACGGGAAATCCGAAACCCGAGGAACCCTATGACGGGAACACTGCAACCGCATATCAGGGAAGGGCACTGGCTGTCATCCGAAGCGGATACCATACCGGATCCGTGACGGTTCATATTTCCGCTGAGGGATATGAAAGCAGAGAAATAATACTTAATGTAGAATAGTACGGTTATATTAATTGAATTGCGGAGGTATTTCTATATGGTCAGCACAGAGAGTAAGAGAAAAGCACAGGAACTGCTGGATAAAATGTCTGTGAATGAGAAGATCGGACAGCTTCACCAGGTATGGGGGATCGACCTGATCCCGAATGCGCCGAAGCCGGATGATATGGTTCGGCAGGGTATGGTCGGATCAATGCTTTATGTCATGAGTGTGGAACGCAAGAATGAACTGCAGAGGATAGCGGTGGAGGAAAGTCCCTCCGGAATTCCGCTTCTGTTCGGATCGGATATCGGACATGGGTATCGCACGGCGTTTCCGATTCAGCTGGCCATGGCGTCCTCCTGGGATCCTGATCTATGGAGGCATACAGCTGAAATCATCGCAAGGGAAGCAAGTGAAGACGGACTTCACTGGACATTCTATCCGCAGGTGGATATCTGCAGGGATCCCAGATGGGGACGCATCATTGAAGGAGCCGGCGAAGATCCCTATCTTGGCTCAGCCATGGCAAGGGCTCAGGTGGAAGGCTTCCAGGGAGAACGGATCGGGGCAGAAGGACATCTGCTTGCCTG
>CACZPF010000232.1 GCA_902782975.1 uncultured Lachnospiraceae bacterium | reverse complement strand
GTTACTATTCACAGCCGGATTCAGATGAAGGCAAAACTCGTCAAGTTTACTTGTAAGAGTTTTGTCTTCATCTGAATCCGGCCTGTGAAGCATGAACCTCCAAAACATGAGGAAATCAGCCGCCGCAGCGGCAGTAGAGCCTGCTTTTGACAAACCGTTGATTCTCAGCTTCTTGTTTTACACCAGATGAAAATACTTTGCGATCAGGTTATTCTGATAGATCCAGGATAAAATCTTGTCTGCGTTGATCATATCCAGCAGCATCTTCCCCGGTTCTGTCTTACAAAGAATCGTAGCCGCGATCATCGCGATCCATATGAATATAAGAAGTTTTCCCACTCCCAGCAGACCGCCGAGCAGACGGTTGACACCATTGATAACCGGCAGTCGGGCAAAGATATTCAGGATAAACGATGCGGTCCGAAGCAGAAGCGTGACCAGAATAAATGATACAAGGAAGGAAATACAGTTTGTGATCAGGTTGGCAAGATAAGCGGAGATATATTCTGCGAAGGTACTGACCTCCAGTTTTTCATAGATCTCTGCAGTATTGTTTTTCTGAATAAGATTTTTGACGACATCCGGCAGACTCAGGTCCTTAAGAATACCCATCTGTTGATTAACACTTAATGCCGCCTTGTCCCCCGCCTGTCCAATCTGTTCCGTAATGTAATTTGTACAGGTCTTTTCTATGGATGAATACACAGGCGTGTTTTCCTTGATAAACCTGTTTACATGGGGATTAATAAAGGCGACGATCGCTATCGCCAGAAAGATAAACACCACAGAAATAATTTCTTTTATAAATCCTCTGAGATATCCAATCACAAAAAATAAAAGAGCAGCCGCAAGAACGATCAGCCCCGGCCATGATAATTTCAAAAAATCACTCCTTGTAAAATCGGACAGGGCATCTCTCCCTGTCCGATAGACAAAACCTGCACACCGCACATGCATACATATTGTTTATGTCTTGTTTATGTCAGCCGGATCACATGAATACCGGAATCCAGCACTAGAAGATAGGAATTCCATCCGAGCCGGAAGAAATCATGAATCGTCCCGTCCACACTGCCGGAAAACTTCTCATTTCCTTTGCCATCCACGACGCACATCTGTGAACTGTTGTGCATCAGAATATATCCGTCACTCATCCGGATGCTGGTATATGGAATGTTAAACTCCTTCCGGAATTTCAGTCTTCCGGAAGTCGTATACACTTCCATCGCATAGATTTTTTCTTTATCATTGTTTTTAAATACCAGTCCGATGGTGTCGTCATTGTAGAATGTGCTGACGATCTCCTGCTCCACTTCAACGGTTCTGACTTCATCAGGAATCTGTTTGCCCTCATAAAGTGTGAACCCGTCTTCCCGGATCGCAGTGCTTGTGGTCCCTCCGAGATACTGGATCTCCGGGATCACAATTCCTGGATATGTATAGCCGCTGACGATCCTGTCGTCCTCGTTCTGACCGACATCCCCAAAGTTGTAAAAAGCCACATAACTTGTCGTTTCGCCGCCATCCACCAGCTGGAATGTGACCATCATGATGATCCCGTCATTGGAGATCGTCACATCCATCGGATAGCCCGGTTCATCGATCTTTGTCTGGTTTTCCGCAATCAGGCTTCCATCAGAACTGTAAAAATTGATCCAGGTGTCATCTCCTCCGTCCAGGATCGCTGCCACAAGGCCATTGTTTGATATCCTTGCCTTGATGATCCGGTACGAAGTTGTCGCTGTACCAGTAAGCCCGTTTTTATTGAAGATTTTGATGGTCGTACCATCCCTGTCAGCTATGACGGCGCGGTTTCCTCTGACATCCGCCACAGGACTCTGCATGGTATATGTCTCACTCCATACCGTATCCAGCTTATCTGTAACCAGCGAAACACCGTCGGGCGAATACCGGAGTATCTTCCCGTCCATCTCAACATAATGCGTGGAAACGATATCCTCCTGCTCGCTCGTCCGAATGATTTTATAGTTCCTGTACGTTCTTTTTAAGATAAAGAAATAGCATATCAGGCCAATCGCAGCAAGAATGGCCAGCACGATCGATATTCTTCGAATTCTCCGGAATCTGCGGATCGCCCTTCTTTTCTCGTAATCGATCGGTTCGCCCCGCAGTTCTTCTTCCCATTCCTGCTGTTCACGGTTTTTCTGCCTTCTGTATCTTTTTTGCAGGTTTCTGATAAAATTTGCCATAGAATTATTTAAAATCCTTTAATCTGTTCGTAGATTCCCTCTGCGTCCAGTTTATATTTTGCAAGAAGGGCTGCAGCAGAACCGGATTCGCCGAATACGTCGTACATACCGATACGTTTTACGGGGACCGGGCACTTTTCGGACAGGCACTCGCAGACTGCTCCTCCAAGGCCTCCGATCACGGAATGCTCTTCTACCGTAACGATCTTGCCGGTTTCTCTGGCTGCTTTGATGATCAGCTCCTCGTCAAGGGGCTTGATGGTGTGAATATTGATCACTCTTGCATCGATACCGTCTGCCGCCAGCTTTTCGGCAGCTTCCAGTGCATGTGCTACCAGAAGGCCGTTGGCTACGATCGTCATATCCTTGCCATCTCTTAAAACGATTCCTTTGCCCAGCTCAAAATGATAATCCGGACGATCATTGATCACCGGAGAAGCCAGACGGCTGAAGCGCATAAATACAGGGCCTTCGTGCTCATAAGCTGCCTCTACAAGAGCTCTTGCTTCGATATCGTCTGACGGGCAGGCTACGACCATTCCAGGGATAACACGCATCAAAGCAAAGTCTTCGCAGCACTGATGGCTGGCGCCATCTTCGCCGACTGAAATACCGCCATGTGTCGCGCCGATCTTCACATTCAGCTTTGGATAGCCGATGGAGTTGCGGACCTGCTCATAGGCACGCCCTGCTGCAAACATGGCAAATGTGCTGATAAAAGGTACCTTTCCCGTAGCCGCGAGACCGGCACCGATGCCAGTCATATTGCACTCTGCGATACCGCAGTCAATATGGCGTTCCGGGAAGGCTTTCTTAAAAATTCCTGTCTGGGTAGCTGCTGCCAGGTCGGCGTCCAGCACCACAACATCATCGTGCTTCTTTCCAAGCTCTACCAGAGCATTTCCATAGCTCGCCCTTGTGGCGATTTTCTTTACTTCTGACATAACGCCTCACCTGCCTTCTCAAGATCATCCATTGCAATTTTGTATTCATCATCGTTCGGTGCCTTGCCGTGCCAGCCCACCTGGCCTTCCATAAAGGAAACACCCTTGCCCTTCAGCGTCTTCATAATGATGGCGCTGGGCATACCCTTGGTCTCTCGCGCTTCTTTAAATGCCGCACGCAGCTGTTCCATATCATTGCCATTCGCCACATTGATCACATGGAAATTGAAAGCTTCAAATTTTTTGTCGATCGGATAGGGCGAGCAGACTTCATCCAGATGTCCGTCGATCTGCATGTCGTTGTTGTCTACGATCACAACAAGGTTATCCAGTTTTCTGTGACCGGCAAACATGGCTGCCTCCCATACCTGGCCTTCCTCGATCTCGCCGTCGCCAAGCAGAGTATACACACGATAGCTGTCACCGGAAAGTCTTGCAGAAAGTGCCATACCGACAGCTGCGGAAATGCCCTGGCCCAGAGAACCGCTGGACATATCAACGCCCGGAATATGCTTCATATCCGGATGTCCCTGCAGATAAGAGCCAAGATGACGAAGCGTCGTCAGGTCCTCCTTGGGGAAGAATCCTCTTTCTGCCAGCACGGAATACAGTCCGGGAGCCGTATGGCCCTTGGAAAGGACAAACCGGTCGCGGTCCGGCTTTTTGGGATCTTTGGGATCAATGTTCATTTCTTCAAAATAAAGATAGGTAAACACATCTGCGGCAGCTAATGATCCGCCCGGATGGCCTTCCTTTGCCGCATGTACCGCTGTCACGATACTTTTACGGACTTCATTTGCAACCTTTGCAAGTTCTAAGTTGTCCATGCTATCCTCCTTACAGATCTACTCTTCCGTCCAGCGCCCGCAGAAGAGTAACTTCATCAATATATTCCAGATCCCCGCCCACGGGAACGCCGCTGGCGATCCGGGTAACTCTGATCCCTGTGGGTTTGATCAGCTTTCCTAAATACATGGCTGTCGTCTCCCCTTCAAGACTCGAATTGGTGGCAATGATCACCTCTTTAATATCCTCTTTGGAGAGCCGCATGACCAGTTCTTTTAACCGGATATCGTCCGGACCGATTCCCATCATGGGAGAAATCGCTCCTCCCAGCACATGATAAACGCCCTGATACTTTCCGGTTTTTTCATAAGCTGCCAGATCTCTGGTATTTTCCACCACCATAATGGTGCTGTGGTCTCTTTTTTCGCTGCTGCAGATCGGGCACAGTTCCTGGTCCGTCAGCGTATAACAGCTTTTACAGAATCGAATATTGGCACGGGCGGATGTGATCGTACTGGTCAGTGTATCCACCTGTTCCTTCGGCATATTGATAATATGAAAAGCAAGCCTCTGAGCCGATTTGCTGCCTATTCCCGGAAGGTGGGACAGCTGCTCGATCAGCCTGTTGATATGATTGCTGTAGTATTCCATAGTTTCCGCCAGTAGTGGTAGATTTGAAACGTAGTTTCAATCAATTTTATCAGAATGAAAAGCCGCAGATCAGAACGGGAGGCCGCCTCCCAGACCCCCAAGTCCGCCGCCGAGTCCGCCAAGCCCGCCCGTAAGCTTATTCATGACAGAAGCAGATTCTTCCTCTACTTTTCTGAGAGCCTCGTTGGCTGCCGCCACGATCAGATCCTGGAGCATCTCAATATCCTCCGGATCCACCACTTCTTCCGAAAGTCTGACCCTCAGCACTTCCCGTTTGCCGGAAATGGTCACCTCGACAGCACCACCGCCTGCTGAAGCAGTAAATTCCTTTTCTTCCAGCTCCTTCTGATTTTCTTCCATCTGACGCTGCATGCGCTGGGCCTGCTTCATCAGATTATTCATATTGCCGGGCATTCCGCCCGGAAATCCCCCTCTTTTTGCCATATCTTAAATCCTCCTCGTCCTGTAAAGCCGCGTACTCTCACCGGCTATTCTGTATCTTCCGGAACCTCTTCGAGCACTTCGATATTATCCCACATCAGGTTTTCCTCGATGGTCTTTTCTCTCTGCTCAACATCGGTAAGTGTCCCGGATACCTGGCCTGTACCGTTCGTACCGCTTTCCGGCAGGAGCAGATGCACGGGGACATGGACCCCGGACTGTTCCTCAATGACAGATTCCAGTTCCTTTTCGTATTCCGGATTTCCGGCATATAAACGGCACATCAGGTTTTCATTTCCCGGCAGGACCACATATAATGCAGACTCGCCGGTATCACTGTTGTATTTTGGAGAAGCCTCCTTCAGCATTTCTTTCAGTCCGCCCCTGGTTCTGGCAATGATCAGATTCCATCCCTCAACGATCTTTTTCAGGTCCTCCGGCGCCGCCATGACAGGCGGTTTTTCCTTCTCGGGAAGCGGCTGCTCTCCGGCCTGGTCTTCTGATATATAAACAGTCCTGGAGACCATGCCCTCCTTTACCTTCTTTTCCAGGACCCGGATCCTGTCCAGGACCGAAGAAAGGTCTGTCTCCATCGCCGGCCTGCAGAGTCTTATCAGAGCGATCTCCACCAGCACCCTTTTCTGAACGGCATAACGAATCTGGCCGGAAAGGTCCGACAGCACACGGATATAACGCATCAGCGTCTCCTCGTCCGTCATAACGCTTTCCTCCATAAGAAGTTTCAGATTCTCGGAGGACATATCGATCGTCTCTTCCGGATCCTGTGCAGTCTTCACCAGCAGAAGGTTCCGCAGATACCAGGTGAAATCAGAAACAAACTGGGACATTTCCCGACCGCCGGTAATGAGTTCCCCCAGAATGCGGACAGAGCCTGTCACATCGGAATTAAGAATGCAGCGCAGAAGGCGGCTGAACACTTCTGTATCTACCGCTCCCAGAACATCCAGTACATTGTCATAGGTCAGCTTCTGTCCGAGATAAAAGGCAATACACTGATCCAGAAGGCTCAGCGCATCACGCATGGAACCGTCCCCCGCCTTTGCCACATAACGGATCGCTTTATCTTCCGCCTCGATGCCCTCTTCCTTTAATAACTCGGAAAGTCTTGCCGAGATCGTATCGATGGTGATCCTGTGAAAATCATACCGCTGGCAGCGGGATAAGATCGTGACGGGGATCTTGTACACCTCGGTCGTGGCCAGAATGAACATCACATAGGAGGGCGGTTCCTCCAGTGTTTTGAGGAGCGCATTAAATGCCCCCACAGAAAGCATGTGGACTTCATCAATAATATAGACCTTATATCTGCCTTCTGCCGGCCGGTAGGCTACTTCTTCGCGGATCTCGCGGATGTTGTCGACACCGTTGTTGGAAGCGGCGTCGATCTCGATCACGTTCATGGAAGTTCCGTTTTTGATCGCCTGGCAGGTGCGGCAGGTATTGCACGGGCTCCCATCCACAGGATGTTCACAGTTGACCGCCCTGGCCAGAATTTTAGCAACGGACGTCTTCCCGGTTCCCCTTGTCCCGCAGAAGAGGTAGGCATGGCCGGTGCGGTTTGCCTTGACCTGGTTTTTGAGGGTCGTTACGATATGATCCTGCCCTTTAACCTCTTCGAAATTATCCGGCCTGAATTTTCTATATAATGCAGTATAGCTCATAGAGCCTCCTTAAAATACCTTTCTACACATACCGCCCCGGGCTGATGATCTGCAGTCAGAAACAGGAAGGAGGCCTGGTCTGTTTCGTCAGTCGCCAAAACTGATGCCGATTTCCTTGGCCGCTTTGACAGTCTCATCCTTGGGAGAAACCGTTTTCAGCTTTCCGGCGCACTCTGCCAGAGGTACTCTCTTAATTTTATTATTGACCAGTCCGATCATGACACCATATTCTTCGTCCATGATCGCTTCCGCAGCGCCGACACCAAGACGTGTGGAAAGAACACGGTCGTAGGCACAGGGCTCGCCGCCTCGCTGCGTATGCCCCGGAACCGTTATACGGACCTCCTGGCCGGTCTCCTTAAAGATCCTGTCAGCGATCTGATATGAAACGGACGGATACTTCTTTGCATCTGCTTCCAGCTTTTCTTTCAGTTTTTTCTTGGGAAGCTTGGCATCTTCCTTGGAGATGGCGCCTTCCGCCACAGCCAGGATGGTGAAACGCTTGCCGGCTTTCGCCCTGTTCTGGATGGCAGTAACTACTTTCTTAATATCATAGGGGATCTCGGGGATCAGGATGATATCCGCGCCGCCTGCCAGGCCGGAATAAAGGGTAAGGGCGCCGACCTTGTGGCCCATAACTTCCACAATAAAAACACGTCCGTGGGACGCAGCCGTCGTATGAATGCTGTCGATGCAGTTGGTCGCGATCTCTACTGCACTATGGAAACCAAAGGTCATGTCTGTGCCAAAGATATCATTGTCGATCGTCTTTGGAAGATGAATGATATTCAGACCTTCTTCTCTTAAAAGATTGGCCGTCTTCTGGGTTCCGTTGCCGCCCAGAATAACAAGGCAGTCCAGGCAGAGTTTATAATAGGTCTGCTTCATGGCAGCTACTTTGTCCAGGCCTTTCTCATCCGGTACACGCATCAGCTTGAACGGCTGGCGGGAGGTTCCCAGAATGGTACCGCCCTGTGTCAGGATTCCGGAAAAGTCTCTGGAAGTAAGCATCCTGTACTTACCGTAGATCAGGCCCTTGTAACCATCATCAAACCCATAGACTTCAAGTTCGTCCACCATGGTGGACAGACCTTTCACAACGCCCCTCATCGTGGCGTTCAGTGCCTGACAGTCGCCGCCGCTGGTAAGCATTCCGATTCGTTTAATCATATTCTCCTCCGTTTCTGTGCTGCAGAAAGCACAAATTCCAAACCCGGGTTCTTCTCCGGACCCGATACCAGGATCCCGCCCCGGATCTCCCGTCCAGATAACCGGCTCTTTCCTGTACAGGCCTGTCCATGAGGACATGCCTGACGTTCAGACCGGATGAATATTCTTATTATATAATAATTCCGGTTTTTCCACAACTATTTCCGAAAATTTCCTTTATATTATTATGTTTCACAACTTGACACATTCCCCAAAACCCTATATAATCTACAATGCGCAGCCGGGGAGATAGCGGTGCCCTGTACCTGCAATCCGCTACAGCAGGGGTGATGCCAATCCGAGGGATGTTGCTTGTGGAGCTGCCCTTTATAAGTGGCGTTGACGTCTGGGTCTTACGCAACAGGAATCCGTGAACCGTGTCAGGGCAGGAATGCAGCAGCACTAAGCGGAACCTTCTGTGTGCCGTGAGGGTGC
>CACZPF010000231.1 GCA_902782975.1 uncultured Lachnospiraceae bacterium | reverse complement strand
TTTTTGAAGAGGGCTTCATCAAATCCGCCCTCTCTGTCCAGTCTTTCCTGGATCTCTGTGGTGAATTCAGTCTCTGCAAAATTACGAAAGTTCTGTCTCATCAATTCATATTTTGCTGATAGAATCATACTGTGCCTCCATTCTTAAATTATTATTTATTCTTTAGCGTGCGTGAACATAATTTTCTGCCAGTTTTTTACACGCTTTAAGATCTGTTTTTCCGCTGCCGGTCACCGGCAGGGAACTGACGATAATCACTGTATCCGGAATCTTATAGACAGCAAGCTTCTCCTTCAGATATGTGAGAAGCCTTTCTTTCAGAGCTTTTCCCGCCTCTGACTGATCGGCCGTCTCAGGATCCAGTGCTTCCGCCTCTGACTGATCGGCCGCTTCAGAATCCAGCGCTTCAGAATCCGGCACGATCAGAGCGGCGATCTCCTCCTGCCTGAAGTCGGACGATACGCCTACTACCTTCACTTCGCTGACAAAGCCGGAATTCAGGATCGCATTTTCAATTTCCGCGACAGAAATATTTTCTCCCGCACGGATGATCAGTTCCTTAAGACGCCCTGTAATGAACAGTTCGCCCTCCTCATTCAGATATCCCAGATCGCCGGTCTTCAGGTAGCCATCGCTCGTAAATGCCTTTTTTGTCTCCTCCGGATGATTATAATATCCGCTGGTAATGTTGATGCCGGAAAGCTGGATCTCCCCGGTCTTTCCCGCCGGAAGGATCTCTCCCGTATGGATGTCGGCGATCCTGCAGGATATCTCATCCATCACAAGCCCGCAGCTCAATGCCTTCTTTTCCAGAGGTGTCCCCCATCTGGGGAATGAAACGCTGGGCGATGCCTCCGTCATTCCATACGAAGGCTGCAGGTTCATATTCGGAAAATGAGAACAGATGTCGAGATAATCCTCTGTTCTTAAGACAGAGCCTCCGATAATACCGGATTTAAGCCCCGGGCCTTTTCTGTCATGATACTCTTCCTTTCGGATCAGAGCCAGAAAAACGCTCGGCACGCCATTAAGAACCGTACACCCGAAATCGTCGATTGCCTCCCAGACGGCCTTTGTCGCGAAATGCGGCAGAACAAACATCTCCATCCCGTTCAGCACGGCTCCCACTGCCCCGGTGATCAGGCCAAAGCAGTGAAAGAACGGCAGGGTAAGAAGAATTCTGTTCTGGTCGTTCCAGTGCATCCATCTGGATGCCCACAATCCGTCATTAACAATGTTTCGGTGGGAAAGCATAACGCCTTTGGGACTCAGAGTCGTTCCGGACGTCATCATAATACAGGCGGTATCCTGACTGGAAACGGACTTTTTTGCCAGGGCAAGCCAGGCTTTTCCATCCTCCGATATCTGCAGGTCGGACGCGCTCATATGCGCCCCGGCATACAGACTATGGATCGGAACGGTTTCCCGGACCTTCGGATAAAGGGTTCTGATGCGCGGCATCATATCCTCATAGACCAGATCCTTCCAGCCTTTCCCGTAAAACAGGACTTCTATATCCATGGCGTTCAGGATCTCCGAGATCTCTTCCTCCCGATAGCAGGTATTTAAAGGAATCGGAACCGCCCCGGACTTGATCATGGCAAAGAACAGGAACAAAAATTCCGGGGTATTGACACTCCAGATCCCCACATGAACACCTTTCTGGATATCCAGGTTCTCATGCAGATAAACAGCAAGGAGATCCGTAATCTCGTCCAGTTCCCGGGCGCTGCAGGACCAGTCCCGTGTCATAACAGCCGTTCTGTCCTTATATTTGTCTTTATTCTCTGTCAGAAATTCACCAATGGTTTTGTTTATCTCTTCCATTTTCTGCCGACTCCGGATCTTTAATCTGATCTATCAATCCACCCGGATGATCTTCCATCCGGGTGATTTTTCAACCAAATGTCTTATTTAAGATAATCTTTCAGGCCGCCCCATTTTTCTCTGAAGATGCCTTCGTCCATGATCTTAAGATCCTCTGCGACCACCGGCGTAAAGCCGATCTGGTCCAGAACATCCTTCTGAAGATCCACACCCGGTGCGATCTCAATAAGAGTCATCTTGTGATCAATGAGCTTAAATACGGCACGTTCCGTGATATAAAGAACTTCCTGTGTCTCGGGTGCATACTGACCTGCAAAAGTGATCTGCCCGACCTTCTCCACAAATTTCTGGATCGGTCCTTCTTCCAGAACCTTGAGGGTTCCGTCGCCTGTGGCCAGTTTCGCCTTGCCGCGAAGCGTACCGGCAAAGATGACCTTCGGTGTTCTTGCTGTAATATCGATAAATCCTCCCGGACCGGTAAGTCTGGAACCCATGCGGCTGACATTGTTATTGCCGTCGCCGTCCACTTCACCGATGCCAAGGCAGGTCATATCCAGACCACCGCCGCTGATCAGGTCAAACATATCGTTCGGCGTAATGATCGCTTCCGGGTTGTACGCACTGCCGAAGCTCGGAAGAGCAGAAGGCACACCGCCTACCATACCGCTCTCGGTACTCATGGTCACGAGATCGATCAGACCTTCCTCTGCTACGACCTTTGCCGTATCAGCCGGCATACCGACGCCGAGATTGATGATATCACCCTTTTTCAGTTCCATTGCGCATCTGCGGCAGATGATCTTACGTTCATCCATAGGAAGAGGCTCGATGGAGGTAAGAGGACGTTTGATATGGCCGGAGAAGGAAGGCTCCCAGAACTTGCCTTCGGTCTGCCAGTTGGCCATCGGATCATCATTAACGACGACATAATCTACCAGAGCTCCCGGTATCTTGACATCCTTGGGATTCAAAGTCTCCTTCTTGGCCAGATATTCAACCTGCACAATGACGATACCGCCGGAATTCTTGGTCGCATTGGCTACGGAAAAGCCTTCATTGATAACACTTTCATGTTCAAACGAAATATTACCGTTCTCATCTGCGATCGTTCCGCGAAGAAGAGCAACATCTACCTTAAAGGACGGATAGAAAAGATATTCCTCTCCGTTAAATTCCACGACCTTCACCAGTTCATCTTTGGCGCTCTTATTCATACGGCCGCCTTCTACTCTCGGATCCACAAAAGTTCCGAGTCCGGTCTTTGTAATCAGGCCAGGTCTTCCGGCCGCGATCTCTCTCCACAGGTTGATGATGACACCCTGCGGCAGGCAATAGCTTTCGAGTTTTTCTGCTCTTGCCAGATCACATAAGGTAAATGCACTTCCCACGTGTGCGCTGGTCCATTTCTTTACAAGACCTTCGCCTGCTTCACCGAAGCGGGTAGCTCCTCTGGCGCCATGTTCTTTATCCGGGCCGTCCGGACGTTTTACACGGTCCCAGCCGATAAACTGGTTGCCGTATCCCCAGTCACCAAGGGCACTGGCCTGCTTGAGATGAAGATCCCTCGGATGACCTGTCTCTTTGAAGTGATCACGGATCGCACAGGCCAGTCCTTCTGCCCAGCCCGACAGTCCCATACCGCAAAGAGCAACCGTTGCACCATCCGGGATCAATTCGGCAGCTTTCGCAGAAGTTATAAATTCAGCCATATTAATCTCCTCTCCTTTTCATGTGCAGTTTTTACAGATTCTAAATCATAATACAACAAGAGTAGTATACCATAAATCCGTTAAATTGCACAATGGCAATCTTTATCTCTTTAAAGATTTGTAGTTTCTTTAAAAAATATGGTCATTCTGCACATAGTTTCTTATAAAAGGGCGAAAATCTGCCGGCTGGCAGGGCTTATCCAATGAAAAAAGACTGAACAGATCACTCCGTCAGTCCTTTTTTCACGTGCAGGCACATCTTCATGCAGAACTATCTTCATGCAGAACTGTCTTTTTGCAGAACTATATTTATACAGAACTATCTTCATGCAGAACTATCTTTACGGGGAACTTTCTTTATGCCGGCTCATCCCAGCGAAGGGCAGCCCCACGAATGTCAAAATAATCTGAGAGTACCTGTTCCAGTTCCTGCAGGGTATGGATATTCTGAACAGTCGTTTTGCCGCCGTCCCTTATGGTCAGTTCGTTATCCTTCAGATTAATGCTTCCGTTTTCAGTAATCAGGTTCACCATTCTGACATTTCTGAAGATCGCCTCTTTATTATCCGAGCAGTCCGCATTGTAAAGCAGGAAATCCACGTTAAGCTGGGGCATCGTAAAAAACCGCGAGATGACCTCCCGTTCCCCGGCAGAATTTTCGCGGCTCATCTGCCACCAGTAATCATCTACTTTCGAGATCAGAAATTTCTCACCATAGCTTTCTGATATACTTCCGTCTTCCAGAAGAACGGCGCTCCTGGGCTGCGGTCCGCCGTACCCGACATCGCAGTAAAAGGTTCCTTCCGGCAGGCGCACGATGATTCCCCGGTGCCTGATGGGGCCCAGATAATCTCTGCCCCTTAGAAGACGGACCAGACAGGAAGAGGCCTTGAATCCCAGATCACATAACAGCTGGGTCAGCAGACCATTCAGTTCAAAGCAGTATCCGCCCCGGTTTCTTACCACAACCTTGTCATAAAGGTCCGCAATGGCAAGAGAAATCGGTTTTTCATAATTATATACCTCGAGATTTTCAAACGGCACCCGGCACTGATGTGCGTGTATGATCTCATTGAGAAAAGCAAGGTCCGGCTGTTTCTTCTCGTAAATGCCGATCCTTGCCAGATATCTGTCCACGTCCGGAATATGGCCGTACAGTTCTTCGTACATCGTATCCATGACCTCCTGTCACATAAGCGTATGCTGCCATTATAAAGGATAAAGAAACTGACTGCAATTACCTTTCTGAATGTTTTGAAAGAATCAAGAAAAGTAGTTACTATTCACAGCCACCTCTCAAACATTCGGAAATCCCGCCGCCACAGGCGGCTCTACTGCCGCTGTCGCGGCTGATTTCCTCATGTTTGGGAGGTTCCTGCTTCGCAGGCTGGATTCAGATGAAGACAAAACTCTTACAAGCACACTTGACGAGTTTTGTCTTCATCTGAATCCGACTGTGAATAGTAAC
>CACZPF010000230.1 GCA_902782975.1 uncultured Lachnospiraceae bacterium | reverse complement strand
GCTCTTTTATACCTGTGATCCGGAAAATTCTCCCTATGACCACGGTGTATCTGCTTTCGGTGTCCACGCGGCCACTGCCATCTGTGCTGAACTGACCTGTACGGAAAGCTATCCACAGGAACTGCTCCCCATTCTCACCGATTTTCTGGATGGATGTCATTATGCTTCATGAGAAACAGGGACTGCTCTAATTAATCCCTTTTTCAGAATTTTCAAAGGAAGGAAGAGACAAAGGACGAATCAAACAGCGGTAAGCCGCCGGATATCGTCCAGTATATTCTGCAGCAGACCCCTGGGATCCTCCGCATGTTTTCGAAGACCTGCCGCTGCCGCATGTCCGCCGCCCCCAAATGGCAGGAGAAGCTCATTCACATTGATCCAGTCTATATCTGAACGGAAGGAGCAGCGCCATATGTCCGGTGCTTCCTCATACATGGTAAACCCGAGATGGATATCCTCGCAGTCACGCAGGATCCCGCTGATGGGATGAATATCTTCGTAGCCGATATTTTTTTCCTCAGCCGTATTACGGTCCACATATACGTAAGCCACCTTGCCATCGAAAACCCGTTTTGCCATAGATAAGATCATGGCTTCTTTTTCAAGGTCCTGAAGGGTCTGCGTGAGCATACTCTTCATAACATAACGATGGTCCACGCCAGCTTCCAGAAGTGCAGCCCCTGTCCTCAGTGTTGATACTTCCGCCCGTGCAAAAGCATCCGTATCATGAAGGATCCCCATATACAGATAATCCGCCGCGTTGGGATGCGGCTCTTCTGCAGCTTTCTTTAAAAGCTCCGGTGAAAGCATCCGTGCGATATTTTCCGCGCATGATTCGGAGATAAATGTATTATTGACATCTCCATATCCTTCATCCGAAGCATGGTGGTCTATAACAAGGGAGAAAGCGGCATTTTCAAAATATTCCCGTCCGATGATCCTCTGTATCGTCGCCGTATCGCAAACGATCACACCGTAAGGCCCGCGCTCCAGAACCGCCTGATCCGGCACTTCAAAAGGCCGAAAGACCCCGTCTTCCCCAATCTGCTTCTTTGGTCCCTTATCAAGCGTGTCTGCCAGATATGGTAAGGCATGATATTCAGGATAATTCGTATGGATATAATGGGCAAGACCCATCACACACCCGGCCGCATCACCGTCCGGATTCATGTGTCCAAGAATAACCACATTTCTGAGGCCGTGGGATTCCATCATTTCCGTAAATACCGTATCAAAATCAAATCCAAAATTAAGATTCAAATAAATAAAACCCCTTTCTGATTTTTCCTCCGCCCATTTCTGTGACTATATACTTTCGAAGAAACATTGATTAACGCGTTTCCCTCACCGGATCTGAACTGCAAAGCAGCATCTCCCCTTCAGATCCCCTTATTCACAGATCTTATTATTCACAGATCTTATTATTCACAGATCTTATTATTCACAGATCTTATTATTCACAGATCTTCTGCCTTGCACAGTTCTTCATACTCTTCCACGATTGCCTGCAGTTCTTCTTCTGACTCTATTTCGCCAAGAATGACTTCGTCCCCGTCCTCTTCATACCGGAAGAACATGACCTCTTCATCATCTACGATATCATCTTCGACAATGGGAGAAAGAGCGGCATAAGCCTCCCCCTCCACTTCAAATACAGAGCAGATCGCATATTCTTTATCCACGCCGTCTTCATTCAAGGTAACAACATCCATCTCTTCCAGTTCCAGATCATCCTTATTATATGCCATATCCTTAATCCTTTCCTTATGCTTTTTTTGCACTTCGCTTTTTTGTACTTCGCTTTTTTTGCACTCACATTTTTAGTACTGCATTTTTTCGGTCCGTATTCACCTGCTTTTACCGGGTCCCGGTCAATTGCATCTAAAATATACCATTCTTTCCGCTCTTTGCAAAGCTTATTTCTGCAATATTATTCGAAATCACAAACAATCATTTTTTCTGCCGGCGCATCTACTGCGCATAAAAGAAAAGCAGGCAGAAACATTTTCAGGGTACTGTCCCTCCCAAACGCTTCTGCCTGTTTCTCACTTAATTCTGCTTCAAAGTATACGCATTCCAGCAATGAATCTTGTAGAGCATCTTCCATGCATCTTATGAGGCGTCCACATGTCTTTAAGTTTAGATTTTGCCATCGAACAGTCCGGCAGGAATTGTCCATAGAGACGGCAGACCCTTGACCGGAGGCACCTGCTGACAGGCGGCGCAGCATTTTCTATGACTCCGGCCACGGGTCTGACGACACTATGGACAACTCCTGCCGGGCGTCCGGGATGCCTGACTTAATGACATTGGAGGCGTCCTCATATGGCTTATGGGGCATCCTCATGCATCTTATGAGGCGCCCCAATGCGCCTTATACACGTCTCATGCGGCATCAGCCAGTGCTTCTTCTGTGCCGGGCAGCTCAGTCTTCTCAACGCCTTCGCCATAGATCTCTTTCCAGTCATTTGCCATGGAAATGGCTGTCCATCCCTGCTTCTCTGCCTCTTCATAGAAGTCCGCGGCCTTTTCGGCGCTTCCATATTCGCGCTCGGTATCGTCACATACGATAAAGCAGCCCATGCCGGTATGATCCGGGTTGCCCTCAGCATAGTTGACCATCGAATAATCGCCGGAGCTGTTGCCAAATGCAAGTACCGGACGTTTTCCGATCTCACGGACAATGGCAGCCGGCTTGCCGGACTTTCCGCACTCGATCTCATCAAGCGGTGCACCAAGCAGCAATTCCTCACCTATGCCCATGTTATATTCGTCTGCTGGTTCGTCTCCCTTTCCGGAAGCGACATAAGGAACATCGGTTGCAATGACATGATCAAACGGAATGT
>CACZPF010000229.1 GCA_902782975.1 uncultured Lachnospiraceae bacterium | reverse complement strand
TGATATGATTAAAAAAATTGCTGTCTCGTGTTTGGATGTTGATTATTCTTCTTCGGGGTGGATGGATATGTATCAGGTGAAATTTTTAAATACAGATTATACAGTGCAGGCGGAAGAGAAGGAAAACCTTCTTGATCTTATGCGGAAAAGCGGCTTAAATCCGGACGCGCCGTGCGGCGGACATGGAAAATGTGGAAAATGTAAGGTCAGGATCCAGAAAGAGGGAGAAGCTTTTAAAGAGGTACTTTCCTGTCAGACCGTAGTAGATGCTGACCTGGTCGTGGATTTTTCAGAAGGTGCCGGGAAGGCTTCTATCCTGACGTACGCAGAAAAGAAGGATTATACCTGGAATCCGGGGATCCTGCGGTTTTCTCTTACGGTTCCGCCCTGTCCGAATGGAAAGAGCATTTCCGACTGGACGCGTTTTGCCGCAGCCATGAAGGAGAAAGGGATAAAGTCCGGATCTCTAAAGCCGGATCCGTCCATCGCTTCTGTTCTTGGCGGGATTTTAAAGGAGAACAGTCAGAACGTATGGGTCACTCTGTTTGATGATAAGGTGCTGGAAGTCTCGGCCGAAGACAGGCCATTTTATCTTGCGGCCTTTGATATTGGGACAACAACACTCGCAGGATATCTTCTGGACGGAAAAGACGGGCGTGAAGTATCTGTTGCCAGCAAGATGAATCCTCAGGCTCAGTATGGAGCGGATGTTATCAACCGTGCCAATTATACACTGGAAAACGGGACGGAAGAAGTTACCGGCGTGATCCACAAAGCGGTCAACGAGATGATGGAAGAGATGGCAGAAAAAGCCGGAACCACTGTTGACAGGATCTTTTTGATCTCCATCGCCGGGAATACCTGCATGCATCATCTGTTTCTCGGTATTTCTCCGGACTCTCTTGTTCATGCGCCTTATAATCCGGCCGTTGAAGAGTCGATGATTCTTCGTGCTTCCGACTGGGGAATCAAGGGGAATCCAAACGCGCAGATTCTGATGCTTCCGAACATAGCAGGATTTGTAGGAGCCGACACCGTGGCGTGCCTTGTTTCATCAGGACTTGCAGATGAAGAAGACTGGACTCTTCTGATCGATATCGGTACGAACGGAGAGATGGTTCTTGGAAAGAATCATAAGATGGCCGCCTGCTCTACCGCAGCGGGTCCTGCATTTGAGGGAGCCGGGATCACTCATGGCATGCGCGGGGCGGAAGGCGCGATCAGTAAGGTGGAATGGAAGGAGGATCATTTTGTTATTCATACCATTGGCGATAAAAAGCCCATTGGTATCTGCGGCTCGGGCCTTCTGGATATGGTTTCTGAACTCCTGAAATCCGGACAGATGGACGAGACGGGTGATCTTTCCTGTGGGAGCAGTATTGTGCTTGCCGATGAAAAGGAAAGCGGAAAAGGAGTGCCTGTTACGCTCGAGCAGCAGGATATTGCACAGCTTCGGCTTGCCAAGGCAGCCATTGCATCCGGTGTGCGGCTTCTGGCAGAAAAACAGGGGATAGAAATAGAAGAGATCAAAAAGGTCTGGCTGGCGGGAGCTTTTGGAAGCTTTCTGTCACCGGACAGTGCCTGTAATATCGGTCTTATTCCTCCGGAACTCCGGGGGAGGATCACGGCGATCGGAAATGCTGCCGGTGCTGGAGCAAAGGAAGTGCTGCGAAATCAGGATTCCTGGTATCAGGCGGAAGTGCTGGCCAGAGAAAGCGATTTTCTTGAACTTGCCGGTATGCCTGATTTTCAGGACTGTTTTGTGGATGAACTGGAATTTCCGGATCCTTCCATGCTGGCCTGATCGAATGAGAGGATATGAAATATGCTGAATCTTTCCGAACTTGAAAAACTCGGCCATTCCTGCGGCTTTACCCATGTGGCTTTATTAAAGGTTTCGACCATTGACCTGCTGCCGGAAGTGAGGGAAATGTGTGAGAAGAATACCTGCCATATGTATGGTAAAAACTGGTGCTGTCCGCCCGGTGTGGGGACTCTGGAAGAATGTGCCGCACGCCTGAAAAAATATGAGAACGGGATCCTGGTACAGACAGTAGGACAGCTGGAAGATGCTCTGGACGGCGAGGGGATGATGGAAACAGAAGCTGCGCATAAAGAGCACTTTGATGAAATGCGGGATAAGCTTCTGGAGAAATATCCCAATATGCTGTCGATCGGCTCCGGCTGCTGTACCAGATGTAAAAAGTGTACTTATCCGGATGCGCCATGCCGGATGCCGGATAATACTTTTGCCTCCATGGAAGCATACGGAATGCTGGTCACTTCCATCTGTCAGAAGAATGATCTGCCATATTATTACGGGCCGTGTACCATCTCCTACACAGGATGCTTTCTGCTGGAATGATTAAACGGGAATCAAAATAGACAATTCAGAGAGAATTCAGAGAACCCTGACAAAATCATAGGAATATGATCAGGGGATATTAACATAGTTAGAGGAGCTGCAAATGTCGCTTATTGATGAGATCCTGCAGTCCATCCTGTATGGAAAATCAAAGGTAACGGAAAGTCTCATTCTTCAGGCTCTGGAAGAGGGATATCAGCCCGAACAGATCCTGCGGGAAGGGATGGTTCCTGCCATGGGGAGTATGGAGGCGGATTCTAAAACAAGTCAGATGGATATTCCAAGAGTGCTTGGCGCTGCCAGGGCTATGCAGAAAGGCCTGGACATTCTGGATCCCAGATTGCAGTCAGAGAAACGCCTGTTCCTTGGAACTGCAATTCTCGGAACAGTAAAGGGAGACCTGCATGAGGTCGGTAAAAATATAGTTTCCATTATGTTTCGGAGTGTGGGTTTCCGGGTGATCGATCTTGGGGTAGACATATCGGAAAAGCAGTTCGTCAAGGCTGTCAGGGATCATCCGGAGGCTTCGGTCGTCTGCGTCTCCTCTCTTCTGACAACTTCTCTTCCGGAAATGAAGAAGATCGTTCAGGCACTCAAAAAATTTGATAAAAAGAAGCAGCTTTTTGTTATGGTGGGCGGCGGTTCTGTGACGGAAGAGATTGCCCGGCAGATGCAGGCTGACGCTTATACGGAAAATGCAGCAGAGGCTGCATATCTTGCCCGTGCATTTGTAGAAAAGAAAAGTCCGCAGTGAGGTAAGGGAAAATTGAAACTGACAGACAGGATCCTGCTGCACCATCTGCAGGATCATTTTGTTATATTGGACACACAGAATACCGGGAAGAGTGGCTATCTGGAAGGAATTCTTTTTTACGAGGAGGATCAGGAGGCCTGCCCCGGCTGGGTATATATCTGCGGGAATGGCAGGGTGCCTCCCCCCGGATGGGAGACAGAGTCCATGTTTCTGGTCCTGACGGAAGGAATCATGGATCCGGAAGATCCCGGGAGTGCAGATGACGGAAAAAAACGGGCATTCCGATGTTCAGCTGTGGTGATCCGCAAGGCCCGGGAGGCGGCCATTCTAAGGATCCTGATGCAGACGTTCCGGTTTTATGAAATGTGGGGAGAAAGTCTCGATAAAATCCAGCTGGGATTTGGTTCTGCGGAGGAAATGCTGAAAAGGTCAGTTGAGATCTTCTCAAATCCAATGGTGATCTTCCGGAATGATATGACAGTCAGAACTTTTGTCAGCCGCGTGGATCTTTCATCAGTTTCTCCTCTTTTTGAACCTGGACGGGAGCAGATGGAGATGCTCAATGCGCTGATGCAGAACGAAGAATTCCGGCGGAACCGGCAGAATCAGACACCCTACTGGGGACCGGATTATATCACTGGATTTCGTGCGCTGCACTGTAATATCCAGAAAATGGGAGATACCTCCTATTCGCTGGCGCTTCTGGAAATTGAACGGCCCGTTACAGAAGCGGACAAAGATCTGCTGCCGGTGCTTTGTTCTTATGTGGAAAATGTTATTTACGGTAATGACCGGGGACTGAACAGGCAGAATGAGAATCTTCAGAAAACGCTGACGAACATTCTTTCGGACAGGACGCTGGATTACATGGAGGCAAGCCGTGAGCTGACCGAGCTTGGCTGGCAGAGAGATCACGCGTACGTCTGCCTCGTCTTTCGCCTGACATATCTTGATCAGAACAGCCTTCCCGTCAATTCTATCTGCAACTATATGGATGAGCAGTTTTCGGGCTGCTGCAGTTTTTCCTTCCGGGAGGAGATCGTCAATTTTATCGATCTTACACTCTGCCAGGAGGATCTGGACAGAATCGAGACGAGATTAAAGCCATTCATCCGGGACAGTTACCTGAAGGCGGGTTACAGCCGCGTTGTTACAGGGCATCTGAACCTGCGGCGCCAATATGTACAGGCGGGGCTGTCTCTTGATGTGGGGTCCCGGAAGAATCCTTATTTATGGATCCATCACTTTGATGCTGTTGCGATCCCGTATATTCTGGAGCAGATCACAAGAAAGCTGCCGGGGCAGATGCTTAGCCACGAGGGGCTTCTTCGTCTTCGCGATCATGACAGGGAGAACGGCACCCAGTATATGGAGACGCTGAAGACTTACCTGGATCATCAGGAAAACGCCGTGCAGTCGGCAAAAACGCTGTTTATTCACCGCAGTACATTTCTGTACCGGATGGAAAAGATCCGTGAGATCATGGACTCGGATCTGGAAGATCCGGATGAACTGTTATATATCAACTTGTCATTCAGGCTGCTGGAACAGGAAGAGTAGGAGAATCTGATAAATGATCGATCGTCAGAGGACGACGGTCGGTAAAGTACGCTCTGCTGACAGATGCTTATAACAGAGCAGAAAATAATAGAAAATAAAAACGGAGATAAACGGAAATAAAAAAGATGGCGCTGCGCAGAGCGCCGGAAAGGAAGATATGACCAGTATCAAACAAAGACTTGCCGCTCTTCGGCAGCGGATGAAGGAAGAAAACATCGCAGCCTATATGGTGCCCACAGAGGATTTCCATGCTTCAGAGTATGTAGGGGATTTTTTTAAGTGTAGAAAATATGTGACGGGATTTACCGGATCTGCGGGGACTGCTGTGATCATGCAGGATATGGCAGGACTCTGGACTGACGGAAGGTATTTTATCCAGGCAGCGGCACAGCTGGAGGGTTCCGGGATTCAGCTGTTTAAAATGGGAGAGCCGGGGGTCCCGACGGTTCATGCTTTTTTGCAGGATTCACTGAAAGATGGAGATATTCTTGGATTTGACGGCCGGACAGTAGGCGCAGGAGAATACCGGATCCTTTGTAAAGAGCTTTCTGCCATCGGTGCTTCCATCCGTGGTGATCTCGATCTGGTTGGGGATATCTGGGAAGATCGTCCGGCGCTTTCCTGTGAGCCGGTCATGGAACTGGGAATTTCTTACGCTGGCAAAAGCCGCAGCGATAAATTAAAAGAGGTACGATCCATAATGGAAGAAAAAAAGGCAGACTTATTCCTTCTTTCTTCTCTTGACGATATTGCCTGGCTGCTAAATATCCGGGGAGGCGATGTGGAATGTAATCCTGTTCTGCTTTCGTATCTTCTGATGGATATGGATGAGGTTCTTCTGTTCGCGAACGAAAAGGCTTTTTCTGAGGATGTCAGGAAGTCTCTTCTGGATGACGGAGTCCGGATCCTCCCGTATGATGATGTATATGAGAGAGTACGGGACATCCCGGCCGGCAGAAGAGTACTTCTGTGCCGTGCAAAACTAAACAGTCTTCTTGATCTGAATCTGCCGGAAGGTGCAGACGTCCTGGATGAGGATAACCCTACGCTTCTTATGAAAGCTGTCAAGAATCCGGTGGAAGCAGACAACGTGCGTAAAGCCCATATAAAAGACGCGGCGGCTGTGATCCGGTTTATTTACTGGCTGAAGCAGAATGCCGGGAAGCCCGGCGTCACAGAGCTTTCGGCAGAAGAAAAGCTATATGAATTCCGCAGTGAACAGGAACATTTTATGGGCAACAGCTTTTCGCCGATTATTTCCTATGGCCCCCATGCAGCGATCGTCCACTATTCCGCGACAGAGGAAACAGATGTGCCCATCGAAAGAAAAGGCATGGTACTCTGCGATACAGGCGGCCAGTATCTGGAAGGAACAACAGATATCACCAGAACGGTGGTGACAGGAGAACTTACAGAGGAAGAGAAGATCTACTTTACCGAAGTCCTGCGGGGTCATATCAATCTCGCAAGGGCAGTTTTCCGCTATGGCTGCACCGGCCAGAATCTGGACTATCTTGCAAGAGAACCGCTCTGGAAGATGGGAAAAGATTATAACCATGGAACTGGGCATGGTGTCGGATATTTCTTAAATGTTCATGAGGGTCCCAATGGTTTTCGCTGGAAATCGGTTCCGGAGCGGCGCGATTCGGCCGTGTTTGAAGAAGGGATGATCACGTCCGACGAACCGGGTTATTACGAAGAAGGAAAATTCGGCATCCGCCACGAAAGTCTTCTCCTTTGTAAAACACAGACAGAAAATGATACCGCCCGGTTTATGTGTTTTGAAGAACTGACCCTGGTTCCTTTTGATCTGGAGGGAATTCTGCCGGAGCGGATGACGAAAGAAGAAAAAGAATTTCTGAACGATTATCACAAAAGAGTATACGATACCATCTCACCCCTTCTTCCGGAGGAGGAGAAGGCATGGCTTAAAGAAGCTGCGCGAAGTCTTGATATTTAGGGAAAAGCTGATCAAGTGATTCTCCCGCCGGATCTGCGTCACGAAGTGACAATTTCCACTGCAGATCTGATCGATCCGCTGGAGGCTTCTTTCATGTAGATCAGACTGGTTTCGTGTACCTGCTGACCGGAGGAAATAAATGCTGTTCCGATGCATTTATTCCCTCCGGTTTTCTGTTACGGTGTTCATTTGAGCCTAAAACCTTGCAGATTGTATTGAGAAGTGTTATAATATTATACTGCTTAACAAATCGAAGCGGGATTAGGAGATATGATAAATGTTTGAAAAATTGAAATTAATTGTTGTTTTAGCAAGATCAGATTTCCAGAAACGGTTTATCGGATCTTTTCTTGGCATATTCTGGATGTTTGTTCAGCCGGTCGTCAGTGTTGTGATCTATTACTGTGTATTCCAGCTTGGCTTCCGGAATAACCCTGTGGATGGGATTCCCTATGTTGTCTGGCTTTTGCCCGGGATCATCCCATGGTTCTTTTTTAATGATGCAGTAGCGAACGGTGTTTCCTCTGTGGAAGCATATAAAAACTGGATTAAAAAACTGTCCTTTGATGTACGTATCGTGCCGATGGTCCGCGTGACCGCTTCATTTTTTCTGCATCTTCTTTTTATGGTCGTTATGATCGTTGTCCTTCTGCTTTACCGGTGCACGCCGACGGTCTGGTGGCTTCAGTGCCTGTATTATGAAGTGGCAAACCTTGTACTGATCATCGCGTTGTCCTACCTGACATCCTCCATCAACGTATTTGTAAAAGATATGGGGCAGTTTGTCAATGTCCTGCTGCAGTTCGGATTCTGGGTCGCACCGATCATGTATAATCCGGAGATCATGCCGGACTGGATACAGGCTATCCTTAAATGGAATCCTTTTACCTATATCGTGGTCGGCTACAGAGACAGCTTTTTGTTTGAAACGGGATTCTGGACAAAACCCGGCGATCTGCTGCAGTTCTGGATCATCACATTGGTTCTGCTTGTCGTCGGACATGTGGTATACAGACGTCTGCAGCCGCATTTCGCAGATGTATTATAAGATTGATTGTAAAAAATAGGAGAATCGATGGACGAGATAATTGTTGAGCATGTGACGAAAATATATCCGATCTATGATAAGAATGAAGACCGTATGAAGGAGGCACTTAATCCTTTCCATAGATCCTATCATAGAGATTTTTATGCACTCCGTGATATTTCCTTCCGGGTTGAGAAGGGTGAAACAGTCGGCATAATTGGCACGAACGGTTCCGGAAAATCGACCATGTTAAAAATCATTACGGGTGTGCCGGTAAAATATCAGGGCACGGTAAAGGTAAATGGTACGGTTTCCTCTCTTCTGGAACTTGGAGTGGGATTTTTTGAAGAATACACCGGACTTGAAAATGTCCGTATGAATGGTCATCTGATGGGGCTTTCCAAAACGGACATGGAACAGAAGATCAAGGATATTCTTGATTTTGCCGAAATCGGCGATTTTATCAATCAGCCGATAAAAACTTATTCAAGCGGAATGCTGGTACGGCTTGCCTTTTCCATGTCTGTCAATGTGGATCCGGAGATCCTGATCATTGATGAGGCACTGGCGGTCGGCGACATTTTCTTTCAGGCAAAATGCTTTCACAAGCTGGAAGAACTGAAGAAGAAAGGAACAACGATCCTTTTTGTTTCGCATGATATGAATGCGGTGAAGAGGCTCTGCAACCGTGTTATCTGGATCGAGCAGAGCATTATGAAAGCGGACGGACCGGCACAGGAAGTATGCGACATGTATATGTCTTACCAGATCAACAGCCAGAATGATGCCAATGCGCGTCTGGTCGGACAGTATATTACGGATTCCGATAAAAGCCGGGATATAGAAAAGGATAAACCTGCAGATAAGCCGTCGGTCCTTCAGGTGCCCAGAATAGCCCATAATGAGGACGTGGTATCCGGAACCGGAAAGGCGGAAATTTTATCGGTATTTTTCCGTGATGAAAATGGCGGGATCCTGCGTTCGATCAAGACCGGTCAGAAGTGTGTGTACTGTATGGCTGTCCGGTTCCTGGAGGATATAGAAAGGCCTCTGTTCGGGTTTGAACTGGAAACAAATAAAGGCGTCCGTGTGATCGGCATAAATAATTATATGCTGAAGCAGGAATTTAAAAAGGCAGAAAAAGGGAAACTTTATTATCTTGAATTTGCCTTTACCATGCCGAATTTTCATAGCGGTGACTATCTGATCACACCTGCTGTAGCGAGCGGGGTGCAGGAATATCATGTGGTTCATCAGAGACTGCATAATTTCGACGTGATCTCGATCGAACATCTTGGATATGAAAATGCATTGCTGGATATCCCTGCCGTTTTCTCTGTCAGACAGTGCGATGAAAAGAACATCGAATTCTTCTGAGAATGTTTCCGGTCTGATGATTATTGCATTAATCTTTAATGTTTTTTAAATACTCTATTGAAATAGATGCCCTGTGAGGAATGAGGAAAAGATGAGTGATCTTGTTTTTAGCGGAGAAAGGTATATTCCTGGAATCGATGACAAAGAACTCGAGATGGAACACATCCAGAGGTATACTTGTATAAGTAAGTATATGCGCGGGAAAACCGTGCTTGACGCAGCCTGCGGGGAAGGATACGGAAGTGCGATCCTGGCAAAAGAGGCAGCGTATGTTCTTGGAATAGATATTTCGAAAGATGCAGTTGAACATGCAAGAGAAAAATACAGTACTTATCCCAACCTCTCCTATGAAGTTGGGGATGTGTCAAAGCTTTCTGAAGTCGTTGACCGCAAGATAGATGTTGTCGTTTCTTTTGAAACCATTGAGCATATCGATGAGGAAAAACAGATTGCTTTCCTGAATGAGATCCGGAAGATTCTGAAACCGGATGGCTTTCTTATTATGTCTACACCCAATAAGGCAGTCTATTCGGATATGTTTTCTTATCATAATGAATTTCATATTCATGAATTCTCCATGGAAGAATTCCGGGATTTTCTGGGAAAGACGTTTCGTAATATAAAATTCTACAGTCAGTCCCTGGAAATAAACAGTGTTATTTCGGATCCGGAGCGGGATTCTACAGACGCACTGTACCGCCAGCAGGGAGTTACTCTGGAAAACAGCAAGTATTATATTGCTCTGGCAGGAAACCGGAAATTGCCGGATCTGGATCTGACCAGTGTTTTTTTCTGTAACCAGGGACAGTATAATGAAAATAGATTAAGAATTATTGAAGTTCAGAACGAAGAAGAAAAACGGAACGCGCATATCAAAGAGCTGGATGCCAGACTGGAAGAAAAAGGTTCTGAGATCTTTTCCCTTCAGGAAGAACTGGTTACAAAAGATAAAAGCTGGACGATCAGGCTTGATGAAGCAAGAGCTGCGGTTGATTCGGTTGCCCGCAGTTTCACCAACAAGATGGAGGAAATGGCAAACCGCTGCTGTGCTGCAGATGAGCAGGCCAGAAATTCCCGGAGAGAAGCAGACGAAAAAGTACGGGATTCTCAGAAGATAACAGAGGAAGCTGAGAAAAGGATCCAGGAAGCGCAGAACAGTCAGCAGGAAGCAGAAAAAAGAGTCCAGGAAGCAGAAGTAAGAGTCCAGGAAGCGGAAGCAAGAGTCCAGGAAGCGGAAGCAAGAGTTCAGGAAGCGGAGCAAAGGGCCAGAGAAGCACAGGAAAAGTTCCGTGATGTTGAAATGAGTCTTCTTGAAGCAGAGAAAAGGGTTCAGGAAACAGAAAATATCCGTTACGTCACCGAAAAAAGGCTGAATGAACAGATGGAATCTCTCAGACGAGAGACAGAGCAGACCATCGAAGATCTGAACCGGCAGGCAGAAGAACGATTCCATAAACAAAACGATGATTTCCGGCAGGAATTAGAAGAAAAGGACCATCAGGCGCAGGCAAAATTAGATGAAGCACAACGTGTTTCAAGTGAACGTATTGATGATCTTGTGCATCAGACCGAAGCCTATGAAGATAAGCAGAAGGAATTGCAGCAGATCATAAAAAATAAAGAAGGACATATTGAACAGCTTCTGGACTCAGAACGGGAATTTAACCGGGTGCAGGCTACGCGCAGTTATCGGTTTGCCCAGAAGATCCATAACATTTCGAATGCTTTAGTGCCGGGAGGAAGTACCAGGCGTTTTGTGCTGGGGACCGCACTGAAGGTCGTCCGGCATCCTGTAAAAATGTTTAAGTTTTTCAGCTTCCACAGGATCAAAAAGTTCTTCTGGCTTCTGAAGATGGGCGGCATGGATGCGGTGAAATACCGCTTCCGGGTCCTGGAAGCCAATGAGCTCAGCGACGGTGCGGTTGTCGATACCAAAGCTCTCGATATCGCCGAGGTTACCGAAGAGCAGAATGAGGCGGCCAGCTATGAGAAGATCGGCTTTACCGAATTTGCCCATCCGCTGGTTTCCATTATCATTCCTGTATATAACCAGTTTTCCTATACCTATGAGTGCCTTAAGGCAATCTCCCGCAATACAGAAGGGGTCTCCTATGAGGTGATCATAGCGGATGATAATTCGACGGATATAACAAAATCGATCACGGATATCGTCCAGAACATCCGGGTCGTCAAAAACCAGACAGGGCAGGGATTCCTGCTGAACTGCAACTATGCAGCCGGATATGCGAAGGGGAAGTATCTGTTTTTCCTGAATAATGATACGCAGGTTCAGCCGGAGTGGCTGTCTTCTCTTACGGAACTGATGGATAAGGATGAGAGCATCGGACTTGCCGGCTCCAAGCTGATCTACGGAAACGGCCAGCTGCAGGAGGCAGGCGGCATTCTGTGGAAGGATGGGTCTGCCTGGAATTACGGGAGCAAAAAGGACCCGCAGGATCCGGAGTTTAATTATGTAAAGGAAGTTGACTATATTTCCGGTGCCGCTATCATGATCCGCGCCGGCCTGTGGAAAGAACTGGGCGGTTTTGATGAAACATTTGCACCTGCCTACTATGAGGACACGGACCTGGCCTTCCGTGTGCGGCAGAAGGGATACCGTGTTGTTTACCAGCCGAAGTCGGTGGTCGTGCATTTTGAAGGAATTTCAAACGGTACGGATACTTCCACTGGATTAAAGGCTTATCAGGTAGTCAATGCCCAGAAGTTCTACGAAAAATGGAAAGATGTCCTGGAGAAGGATCATTTTCCGAACGGAGAAAATGTCTTTCTTGCCAAGGACAGGAGCCGGTATAAGACGCAGATCCTTGTGGTGGACCATTATGTACCGCATTTTGACAATGATGCAGGCGGCAGATGTACCTTTATGTGGCTTAAGATGTTTGTGAAGCTCGGGATGAAGGTCACTTTCATCGGGGATAATTTCTACAAGCATGAACCCTATACCACGATTCTGAATCAGATGGGGATCGAGGTCCTTTACGGGAATTTCTATTACAATAACTGGAAGGAATGGCTGAAAGAGAACCTGCATTATTTTGACTATATTTATCTGCAGAGACCGCATATTTCCATCAAGTATATAGACATTGTCAAAGAGTATGGCCGCGGAAAGATCTTCTATTTTGCTCACGACCTGCATTTCCTGCGTCTGGAAAGAGAATATAAGCTTTCGGGCGATAAGCAGGCTCTGCGCCAGTCCGAGGATATTAAAAAGACCGAGATGTATCTTTTTGACAAGGCCGATGTGGTTCACGTGGTAGGCTCTTACGAACAGCAGTATCTGCAGAGCCTTCTCCCGGATAAAACGATCCGCAATATTCCTCTTTATATCTATGAAGAGATGCCGGAAAATATAGAAAAGAATTTCCTGAGGAGGCAGGATATCATCTTTGTCGGCGGCTTCGGCCATCCCCCCAATATTGATGCGGTCCTGTGGTTCTCAAAGGAGGTATTCCCCAAGGTGCAGGAGGCTATTGCGGGTATCCGCTGGCATATTGTGGGAGGCAAGGTTCCGGAAGAGATCCAGAATCTGAACGGTGACGACATCATCGTCCACGGGTTTGTCTCTGACGAGGAGCTTGGAAATCTTTATCGTGCCTGCCGTATGGCTGTAGTACCTCTAAGAGTCGGTGCCGGCGTCAAGGGTAAATGTGTCGAGGCGGCCTATTATCAGATCCCGCTTGTCACGACATCCATAGGAGGAGAAGGCATTTCCAGCGAGGAAGGTGCCTTTATCATGGAGGATGACGCTGATCGGATGGCGTCCGAGATCATCCGGCTTTATCAGGATCCGGAGGCACTGCGCCAGATGTCTGACAATGGTATCAAGCTTATTCAGAATCATTATACATTGGATGCTGCCTATGCGACCTTTAAGCAGGACATGTAAATAATGCTTGATATTTCCGGGGTGACGGTGTAAAATTCTTCCAGAGAGGTTCACATAACTCTAATGATATTCCAAAGCTCCTATGAGGATCACATAATTTGGGGGAGATCAGGGGGAGAATTCATCTTGAAAACACAGGGGAAAAGAGATAATAAAAGCAACAGATACAGCAGATTGGGCCTCCTTGGTATTATTCTGACAGCAGTCCTTCTTCTGGTGAATATAAATCTGAAGAGCAATGAGCTGCGCGAGAAACTGGATAACTGCAGCCGCCAGATCAAGTCTTTTGAAGAACATATTGCAGAAGAGGAGCAGCGCACGATCGAGATCAATAATCTGAGAGATTATATGAAGACGGATGCTTATGCCGAGGAAGCGGCACGGACAAGGCTTGGTCTTGTCAAGGAAAATGAATTTGTATTTCAGGAAGAATCTGCCATGCAGTGATGCGGGCAGGTAAACAAAAGCAAGCGAAGACCATGGAGGCGGGTCCGGGATGGGCCGCTTCCATGGTTTTTACATTTTTTGAGGGTTGGAGAAGGGCAGGCAGGAAAGATGATGAATACCGCAGACAGGATCTATGCCAAAGTTTCCGCATATATGAAACAGCAGCAGATGCTGATGGAAGATGATATTGTTCTGGCAGGTGTATCCGGAGGGAGCGATTCGATCTGTATGCTGTATTTGCTGGATCAGTACAGAAAAACGGTACCCTTCCGGCTGCATGTGATCCATGTACATCACGGGATCCGGGGAGAAGAAGCGGACCGAGACTGTCATTTTGTGGAGGAGATCTGCCGGGAGCTGACCATCCCTCTCACCATAGTACGACGGCAGGTCCCGGAACTTGCCAGGAAATGGAAGGTCAGCGAGGAGGAGGCCGGCCGGATCGTCCGGCAGACGGCATTTAAAGAGGAGGCTGCACGGCTTGCGAAGGAGTCTGCCTCTGAGAAAAAAGGAGGACTGCAGGACCTGAACGAGGATAAGGATGAAAAAGACACGCTGAGGGATCCCTATGAGAGGCTGCCGGTACGGATCGCGCTGGCTCATAATCAGAATGATCTGGCAGAGACCGTGCTGCATCATCTGGCGAGGGGGACGGGGCTTGCGGGACTTTCTTCCATGCGTCCGGTATCCGGCAGGATAGTACGGCCTCTGCTGATCCTCGATAAACAGGAGATCCTCTCCTATCTGGAGGCAAGAGGACTCGCTTATAAGGAAGACAGCACAAATCACCTTGATGAATATACAAGGAACCGGATCAGACATCATCTGATCCCGCTCATGGAAGAAATCAATGAGAATGCCGTCCGGCATATTGCAGCAGCTTCGGAGATGGCGGGTGAAGCAGGAGATTACCTTCTTGAAAAAGGCAGAAATATCGTCCGTTTTGACGCCGGGAAGCGCACCTGCCTTCTGGATGATCATTTCTTCCAGGCACACCCGCTGGAACGAAAATACGGTGTATTATGGGCACTTTCGGCTCTCACAGCCGCACGGAAAGACCTGGGAAGTGTCCATGTGGAGCAGATCCTTGCATTATATAACAGACAGACCGGGCGGAGTATCGACCTTCCGGGGCGCCTGAAAGCCTTTCGGGTATATGAAGGTGTCCTGTTAAGGGCAGATGTGCCGGGCCGGAAGAAGGAGAAATTCATCCGGAATACGGATCTTTATGAAAAGAAGAAGGACCGCCTGGGTCCTGAAGCGGATCAGCCGGCGGATGTTCTGCCGGTGGAAGCTCTGCCGGCAGAGGTTTTGCCGGGAAAAGAAGAAATCCTCTTACCCGGATGGGAAAACACCGTCCGGGTTCCGGGCGGACAGATCAGAGCCAGGCTTTTTTCTTATAAAGGAGAAGGAATTGAAGAAAAAAAGTATACGAAATGGATGGATTATGATAAAATAAGGAGCAGTCTTCTGATCCGGTTCCGGAAAACCGGCGACTTTATGACGATCACAGGAAGTGGACAGCATAAAAGCCTGTCAAGGGTCATGCTGGATGACAAGATCCCGCGGGAGGAGCGGGACAGATGCCTTCTGGCCGCCGGGGAAGCAGAAGTTTTGTGGATCATTGGAGGCCGGATGAGCGAAAGCGTAAAGATTTCTCCAGAAACCACTTTGGTACTGGAAATACAATATCAGGAGGATTAAAAATGTCCGAAAGAGTAAGAGTTATGCTTACAGAGGAAGAAGTTGACCGTCGGATTCAGGAGGTCGCGGATCAGATCAACAAAGATTATGAAGGAAAATCCCTGCATCTTGTCTGTGTACTGAAGGGAGGCGTTTTCTTTATGTGTGAGCTTGCAAAAAGGCTTACCATGTCTGTCTCTCTTGATTTTATGTCTGTCTCAAGTTATGGGGACGATACAAAATCCAGCGGTATCGTCCGTATTGTAAAGGATCTTGATCAGCCGCTGGCGGGCAAAGAAGTTCTGGTGGTGGAGGATATTATCGATTCGGGCCGAACGCTGAGCTATCTTCTGCAGATTCTGAAGGACCGCCAGCCTGCGGCTGTAAAGCTCTGTACACTTCTGGACAAGCCGGATCGCAGAGTGGTGGATGTTAAGGTGGATTACTGCTGTTTTGAGATTCCGGATGAGTTTGTTGTGGGATACGGCCTCGATTATGCACAGAAGTACAGAAACCTTCCCTATATAGGCGTGATGGAGTTCGATGATTGATTCCGGAGCGCATAGAAGGTGACGGCAAAATCTGATCCAGACAGGGAGTTTGCCATGACCTTCGGATCATGAGACCCAGAAAGGAGTATGAAACAGTGGAGAGACCAAGCAGCAGAATCGGCCTGTATCTGATATTGATCATCGCGCTGATCGCAGGCTATCTGTATCTGAACCAGCAGGTTTCCAGCCAGAGTGACTTTACCTATGACATGCTGGAGGACGCTCTTCGTGACGAAACAGTCCTGTCGGCAAGGATCAGCCCCAACAGCGAAGTGCCGACTGGTGCTGTTACAGTAGAGATCCAGGGGAGCGGCCAGCGGAAATTTTATGTAACGGATGTTACCGTCGTAGAAAAACTCCTCCGGGAAAGTAAGGTTCCCGTACTTGTGGAGGATGTCGAAAAAGACAGTCTTTTTCTGACGAGTTTTCTTCCTGTCCTGATTTCCTGCCTGTTTGTTTTTCTGATGTTCATGTTGATGACGCGTCAGATGGGAGGAGGCGGTGGAAGCAACGCCAGGATGATGAATTTCGGAAAGAGCCATGCCAGAATGTCCATGCCGGAGGATCAGAAGGTGACTTTTGACAATGTGGCCGGTCTGCAGGAAGAAAAAGAAGACCTGAAGGAAGTGGTGGATTTTCTGAAAGCACCGCAAAAATATACGAAGGTCGGGGCCAGGATCCCAAAAGGAGTCCTTCTTGTGGGGCCTCCGGGAACCGGAAAAACACTGCTTGCCAGAGCTGTAGCAGGAGAAGCGGGTGTCCCCTTCTTTTCCATTTCGGGCTCTGACTTTGTCGAAATGTTTGTCGGTGTCGGCGCTTCAAGGGTAAGGGATCTGTTTGAGGACGGCAAGCGCCATGCTCCCTGCATTATTTTTATCGATGAGATCGATGCCGTGGCAAGGCAGAGAGGAACCGGTCTCGGCGGCGGCCACGACGAAAGAGAACAGACGCTTAACCAGCTGCTTGTGGAAATGGACGGATTCGGGATCAACGAAGGAATTATCGTGATGGCTGCCACGAACAGGGTGGATATACTGGATCCGGCGATTCTGCGTCCGGGGAGGTTTGACCGGAAGGTTGCCGTCGGACGGCCGGATGTTAAGGGCCGCGAAGAGATCCTCCGGGTCCATGCGAAGGATAAACCGCTCGCCGACGATGTTGATCTTCATCAGATCGCGCAGACGACAGCTGGATTTACGGGTGCGGATCTGGAGAACCTCCTGAATGAGTCGGCCATTGTGGCTGCCAGGGAAAACAGATCCTACATCTGTCAGAAGGATATCAAGGATTCCTTTATCAAAGTCGGGATCGGAGCAGAAAAGAAGAGTAAGGTTATTTCCGAAAAAGAAAAGAAGATCACGGCATATCATGAAACCGGCCATGCGATCCTTTTCCACGTACTGCCGGACATGGAGCCTGTATATACCATCTCCATCATCCCGACCGGGATCGGGGCGGCAGGGTATACCATGCCGCTTCCGGAAAATGATGAGATTTTTGATACCAGAGGGAAAATGCTGCAGGAGATCACTACACTTCTGGGCGGCCGTGTGGCAGAGGAGATCATCTTCGGCGATATCACAACAGGTGCATCCAACGATATCAAGCGGGCAACCGGGGTTGCGAGATCCATGGTCATGAAATACGGAATGTCTGATGAGATCGGCCTTGTCGCTTATGGGGATGAAGATGACGAAGTCTTTATCGGCCGGGATCTTGCCCATACCCGCGGATACAGTGAAGAAGTGGCAAAACAGATCGACCAGGAGATCCGCCGTATCATCGGAGAATGCCACGACAGAGCCCGGGAGATCATTCTTCAGCATCAGAATGTTCTGCATGCCTGTGCGGCGATTCTTCTTGAAAAAGAGAAGATCCACAGAGATGAGTTCGAATCTCTGTTCAGGGAAGTCCGGGAAGGATAGAGACAGCCTGAGCCATTATAGGATAGAAGCATCAGATCGGATAGGGGAGACGGATACTCCACTATCCGATTTTTGTGCGGGAAGTTTTCGTTCATAACTTGTCAATATGGCTTCAAAAGGTTAGAATAGAGACATGTCAGCAGAAAGAGAAGAAGGAAACCCATGAGTCTAATAAAATCAGAAAACAGAAAAAAAACAGAATATGTCCTGAACATGAAGCCTGTACTGGATCAGAAATCCTTTTTCAGCGATGGAACTGAATTTTACCGATGTCCTCAGGAGCCCGGAGCGGGAGAAGAAGTGCGGATCCGGTTCCGGACCAAAAGAAATAATGTGGACGGGGTCGAAATTGTCTTTGACCATGTTCAGGATAAAAACATCAATGGGAAAAGCGTCATTGAAAAAAATGCCGGTGATCAGTATGCCGGTGATAAGAATATTTTAGAAAAGGTTAAAATTCCGATGGAAGTTGCTTTTTCTCATAATGGATTTGATTATTATGAGATCAAAGTGATCATGCCGGATAAAGTCCTTCGATATCATTTTGAGATAAAATACGGGTGGAGCACCTGTTATTACAATGCCCGTGGAGTGGGTATGGAACCGGAGCCCAGAATGGATTTTGAGATCTACCCCGGCTATTCATCCCCTTCCTGGGCGAAGGGCGCTGTTATGTACCAGATTTTTGTAGATCGTTTCTATAACGGGGACCCTCAAAATGATGTGGAAAACAGAGAATATTATTATATCGGAGATACGACTGTAAAGGTGGAGGACTGGAACAAGATTCCGGCAGCCATGGGTGTGCGGGAGTTTTATGGCGGAGATCTGCAGGGAGTGATGGATAAGCTGGATTATCTGCAGGATCTGGGAATAGAGGTGATCTACCTCAATCCGATCTTTGTTTCTCCCAGCAATCACAAATACGACATTCAGGACTATGATTATGTGGATCCCCATTTTGGAAAGATCGTGGAGGATGCAGACGGTGTACTGCCGGAGGGGGATACCAGAAATTACGATTCGCCCAAGTACCTTAAACGGGTAACGGATCTTGACAATCTGCAGGCGGGAAATGAACTGTTTGCCAGACTGTGTGAAGAGATACACCGCCGCGGCATGAAGATCATTCTGGATGGTGTCTTTAATCACTGCGGATCGTTTAATAAATGGATGGATCGCGAAAAAATCTATGCAGGGCGGGAGGGATTCCTGCCCGGAGCGTATTTATCCGCTGACAGTCCCTACCGCAGCTTCTTTCAGTTTGATGATCCGGCAGGCTGGCCGGATAACAGCAGCTATGACGGATGGTGGGGGCACAATACACTTCCGAAACTGAATTACGAGGCTTCGCCTGCTTTGGTTGAAAAGATCATGCAGGTCGGGGAAAAATGGGCCTCCGCTCCCTATCATATTGACGGATGGCGTCTGGATGTGGCGGCGGACCTGGGGCACAGCAATGAGTTTAACCACAGATTCTGGCGGGAATTCCGCAGACGTGTAAAGGCCGTTAATCCGGATATAATGATCCTGGCAGAACATTACGGCAATCCGGAAGGATGGCTGATGGGAGATGAGTGGGACACGGTCATGAACTACGATGCGTTTATGGAACCGGTCACCTGGTTTCTGACCGGCATGGAAAAGCACAGCGACGAGTATCGTGAAGAACTGCTCGGAAACAGTCAGGCATTTATTGATGCCATGAAGACTCATATGCGGGCACTCCATATGTCGGCTCTGACGACAGCCATGAACGAACTGTCTAATCATGATCATTCCAGGTTTCTTACAAGAACCAGTCACCGGGTGGGACGTCTTTCTTATCTGGGAGGAAAGGCTGCTTCCGAGAATGTGAATCCGGCGGTCATGCGGGAAGCAGTCGCCCTGCAGATGACCTGGCCGGGAAGTCCCACGATCTACTATGGAGATGAAGCAGGCGTCTGTGGGTTTACGGATCCGGACAACCGCCGGACCTATCCCTGGGGGCATGAAGACCGGCAGATGATCGAATTTCACCGGGCTATGATCGGCATTCACAAGCGATATCCTGTTCTTCGTGACGGATCCCTGGAATTCCTCTGGAATGATTACCAGGGTCTTTCCTACGGCCGTTTTAACGAACAGGAACGTGTCATCGTGATCCTGAACAATCAGGAGGAAGAGCGGGAAGTTGAGATCGAAGTCTGGAGAACAGGTATATCCACGCAGAAGGAAACGATCCTGGAGCGGATCATGCTGTCGGATGCGCATCGTTTTACAGAGGAAAAGGCATATCATACCGTGCATGCCGGAGTATTACAGTTCCGTGTGCAGGGTTTCTGTGCCATGATCCTTTATTCTAAGGAGGATGACCGGGACCTCTGAATAAAGACCGGCAGCGCTTGGAAATCGTGAACGTTCTGATCAGAACAGATGGAAGATATTTGTCCCTGCGGACAGACATGGTTCCCGGAGGTACAGAACATGGGAATTCGAAATGCGATCCGGGGGAAAGTCGAAGAACTCCGAGACTACCTGGAAAAAGAAGAAAAAGAAACAGACCGGATCATCGTCAGGCAGATTCTGGAAGAGGAGATGGAGGATGAACTGGAGGACGCAGCATCCGGCCGCTATGACACAAACACATCCGATCTTTCCATCTCCGGGTCGATCCGCTCTCTGGACCATATACAGTGGTTTCTGGAGCATCAGAACGGATATGACTGGAAGGACGGTAAAGAAGAGATCCAGGTTCTTTCCCGACTGATGAAGGACAGAAAGAAGAACCGGCAGGAGATTATCGAAGTTTATCTTCAGATTCTGCGCCGGTTTCAGAACGATCCTTTCCGTACGTTTATCATTCTGGACGATGCCGATGAAACAGCAGCAAAGGGGTCCTCTATTGACAGATTCTTTGTCGTCGTGGATAAGATGCCTGTAGATC
>CACZPF010000228.1 GCA_902782975.1 uncultured Lachnospiraceae bacterium | reverse complement strand
CATTACGGATCCTCCCTTCATCTCAAGATCATAAGGTAATTGCGAAACTCTCTGCATCGATTGAATTGTATGAATCTCACCAGTGAGTTTCGCAATTACCTGCAAAATTATTATTCACGGCTCCTCCAAAGCATTCGGAATCCCTGCCCTGCGGGCACGACAAATCCACTGTTTTATCCGGACATACCGTAAATAAGAACCATCCCAAGTATATCATCTGCACATTTTTCTTGACAACCCTTCCCTTTATCAGTATAATAAGCGCGTTATGGACTTCCCTGTTTTTTTTGCGCCCTTTTTTGGGAAACAGGGAAGAAATTTTATATTTATGTGCTCCGGACACAGATTCCGGGACCAGAAAGGGTGTTTCAATATGGACGAAAAGAAAACCTTACTGACCTACGCAGGATTGAAAGCTCTGGAGGAGGAGCTCCACGATCTCAAGGTCAACAGGCGCCGGGAAGTTGCAGAAAAAATCAAAGAAGCCCGCGAGCAGGGCGACCTTTCCGAGAACGCCGAATATGATGCCGCCAAAGATGAGCAGCGCGACATTGAATCCCGGATCGAGGAGATCGAGAAGATCCTTAAAAATGTCGAAGTTGTCGTAGAAGATGAAGTCGATCTGGACCGCATCAATGTCGGATGTAAGGTTAAACTTCATGATTTTGAATATGATGAAGATATTGAACTGAAGATCGTTGGTTCTACAGAAGCCAACAGTCTGCAGGGCAAAATCTCCAACGAATCTCCTGTCGGCAAGGCATTGATCGGTGCCAAGACCGGCGATATTGTTGAGGTAGAGATTCCTTCCGGCACAACCAGATATCAGGTACTGGAGATCCAGCGCAATGTCTGATCCTTCCGCACACCATAAAGCGCCTGTTCCGAAATATCGGAACAGGCGCTTTTTTGCTCTGCGTTACTGCTTTCCGGCTCTGTTCTTTTTAGCCTTCCCGCTGGTCGCGATCAGAAGACCGAGGATCAGAAGCAGCAGAATAGGTACTGCGATAAACGGTGCGATATAGATGCTTTCGATCTGCATGGCATCCGCAATGACCATCGCCTCACCCTGGGCATTCTCCACACGGTGCCCGCGTACCAGCAGACGATGCGTATTAATACCATACGGTGTACAGGTAACCAGCGTACAGTAATCCTTTCCCTTTTCGATCTGAAGGTCACTCAGGTCCGTCGGCTCAACGATCCGAACCTGGTCCACCTCATAAGTGACTGTACGATTCAGTACTGTCATGGTGAAGGTATCACCTTCTACCAGCTTGTCAATATCAGTAAAAAGCCTTGCCGAAGGAAGTCCTCTATGACCGCTGACTACACAATGTGTGCTTCTTCCGCCGACCGGGAGACTGGTTCCCATCAGATGTCCGATGGCGATCTGCAGGACTGCTTCATCCGTTCCATGATAGATTGGAAGAGTTATATTGATTTTAGGAATATCAATGTATCCCATAATGCCTGATTCATTGACATTCAGTTCCTTTAAATATTTTTTCTCCTGTTCTTCATCCATCGTCCAGACAACACCGGTTTTCGCAAGTTCGGCGTTATATTTATCGGCTGATTTCAGTATATGATCATACTGAGACGTATCCATGCTCGTAACTGCTTCCATATAGGAAGCCACCGCCCTCGACTGATGAAAGGAGTTCCACCAGTCCGAGAAGGACGGATAAGCGATCAATCCCACGCCTATCATAAATACAACGAACAAAAGAATGGTCGGAAGATTCTTTTTTAAACGCTGCATAGTTCTCCAAACTCCGTATATTATTTTATACGGCCTGATTTTTGACTAATCATATCACAAAACAGCATATAATAAAAGATAAAAAAATGCTCCGTCCTTCAGGCAGCTCTGTTTTTCTATCTCTGCTGATACTCAGAATTCTGGAAAAGAAGCTTGAAAAAGAAACTCCGCAGCCCACTGTCTCTCTGGGGCTGCGGAGTTTTTCATTCTTTCTTCATCTGAATCCGGCTGTGAATAACAGCCTGTCTACATTACTATTGATTCACAGATCAGAATCCAAGATTTTCATTGACAAGTATCACATGAATCCTGCCGGCATGACGGGAGAAACGGGTGATCAGAAACTGGCAGCATATGGTATCCGGAGATTTACAGTTCATGCAGGAACCGGTCTTTGCACAGGGAGTCGAAAGACCGAACCGCTGTGCATTGATGGGGGCAGCCACATTTCTGGCACGCTTCATGGCGCCGTCCACATCATCACAGACCTTGTTCATGCCCACGATAAAAATCACCTTTTTCGGTCCCTGGGCTATCGCGGAAACACGATTTGCATTCCCGTCAATGTTGATCATCACACCGTCTTCTGTAATGGCATTGGCGCTGCTTAAAAATACATCCGCGTCATAGGCGGCAAGCATGGCAGCCCGTTTATCGGCCATCTCGTCCCGGTCGATAAAATTGTAGTTTCCTTTCTTTAAGGCCTCTACAAGCCCGATCTCATGAACGCTCATTCCGCCGCCCATGGTAACATCCGATTCCTCCGGAATAAGAGAGAGGGCAAGCGCTTTTGCTTCCTCCCGGGTCTGTGCATAATAGCCGGTCATATTGCGGGAAGCAAGACCTTTGATTACTTTCTGTGCCAGAAGCTGGTTTCGCTTTACAATGTTTTTGTCCATGACTTTCCTCCTGTGCGCACGTAAGCCTTTCTTTCAGGTTTTTTTCTTTGATGACACATGAACTGCGAGTCAGATTTCATTTTCCGTCAGGAAAACTCGTAAAGGAATCCTTCCGGATCTGCGGATACCCGTACTTTTGTTTTGCATCTGCAAAAGCCCGGACCATAAAGCTCATGTTCCTGGCGAGATTCTGCATGGTCTGAAGTCCCTCCAGATCTTTCTTTACGTCCCTGGCAGAAAAGCCATGTACCTGATTCCAGTAAGTCGAAGAAGCTACCGGCATACTGCTGATCGTAAAGTATTTATTCAGCACATCAAAGCTGGCCGTGTTTCCGCCTCTTCTGCAGCTGACCACCGCTGCACCGACCTTCATCTGCTTGGAGAAAGAGGTACTGTAGAAGAGTCTGTCCAAAAATGAGAGAATCGTTCCGTTAGGAGAACCATAGTATACCGGACTGCCGACTACCAGGCCGTCTGCCGCCTCGAATTTTGCCGCGACCTCATTTACCAGGTCATCGTTAAAAACACATTTTCCATTCTTCTCACAGCTGCCGCAGGCGATACAGCCGCGTATCGCTTTATTTCCGACCTGTATCAGTTCCGTTTCGATCCCTTCCTCATCAAATACCCGGATCATTTCTTCCAGAGCCGTCGCCGTACACCCATGCTGATGCGGACTGCCGTTCAAAAGTAAAATTTTTGCCATCTGATGTCTCCTTTCCGGATCAGTTCCTGTCAGTACCTGTTCCATTAATGTCCTTACTGCTTTGCTTCTTCCTGAACCATTTCTTTACGGATCGCTTTGGTGCGGATCTCTTCGCAGATATCAGAGATAAATGACTGGAGCGGCTTCATGCCTTCATCGCCCTCAAAACGGCTGCGGACAGAAACCTTTCCTTCCTCTTCTTCCTTTGCACCTACGATCAGCATATAGGGAATCTTGTCCATACGTCCTTCACGGATCTTGTAGCCGATCTTTTCGGAACGTGTATCGACGGTTACATCGATGCCGTTTTTACGGAGCTCTGCAAATACCTTCTGTGCGTAATCGATATATTTTTCGGAAATAGGAAGGATACGGACCTGCTCTGCACAGAGCCATGTCGGGAATTTGCCTGCATATTTTTCGATCAGCCAGGCCAGTGTTCTCTCATAGCAGCCAAGAGATGTTCTGTGGATTATGTACGGACGTTTCTTCTCGCCATTCTTATCGATATAATACATATCGTAACGTTCGGACAGGAACATATCCAGCTGGATGGTGATCATGGTGTCTTCTTTTCCGTAAACATTTTTTGCCTGAATATCAAGCTTCGGGCCATAGAAAGCTGCTTCTCCGTCTGCTTCTGTATATTTCAGGCCGATCTCATCCAGGATCTCCTTCATGGCGCCCTGTACCTTGTCCCAGTCTTCCGCCGATCCAAGATATTTATCCGCGTTGTTCGGATCCCATTTCGAGAAACGGTAGGTTACATCCTCCTCGAGGCCCAGTGTGGACAGGCAGTATCTTGCGAGTTTTACGCAGTTCTTGAATTCTTCATCGATCTGCTCGGGTGTACAGACCAGATGTCCT
>CACZPF010000227.1 GCA_902782975.1 uncultured Lachnospiraceae bacterium | reverse complement strand
CTTCTTTTCCTGCTCTATATCGTTCTGTGCCTTTTCCTTAAGAGCGGCAGCCGCAGCAGTCGCCTCCTGCAGGATCTTATCGCTCTGCGCACTTGCTGTCTTCTGAGCAGAAACTATGATATCGCTTGCCTTGGAACGCGCCTCCGCCATATCCTTCTCATATTCGGCCTTCATGGCCTCTGCTTCTGTGCGGGCCTTCGCGGCATCGCTCAGCTGCGCATCCGCCATGGCTTTCCTCTTCGCCAGGATCTCATTGATCGGCTTGAAAAGGAACCGCTTGATCAGATACATCTGCAGAAACAGATTGAGGATCTGCGCGATAAACGTCCACGGGACGATACCGACTAATTCCTGTACCTGCATTTCATTTCCTCCATAAATTGTTTCGGAACTGTTTCAGATCCCTTCCCCTGCGCCTCGCGTAACCCGGGACGCGGAAGATGAGGACACATGAATTATGCCAGGAAATTCATGAACATGCCCGGTGCAACGAAGATGAGCAGCAGGCCTGTAACGAAACCGTAAATACCAGTTGTCTCAGCGATAGCGCAGCCAAGAAGCATGGTAGATGTAACATCGCCTTTGCATTCCGGCTGACGTCCGATGGCTTCCAGAGCCTTCGCAACGGCATTACCTTCACCAATACCAGGGCCAATACCCGCGATCAGCGCGCAGCCTGCGCCAATTCCACATCCAGCCAGAGCGATACCTTTAGCAAGTAACTGAAATTCCATAATATTCCTCCTGATTAATAACGACTGGTGACCAGTCTTTGTTTCTTAAGTGAAAATTGATTGATTGCAGCTTAGCCTTCCGACGCGTTCTGAATGTACATGGTCGTCAGCATACAGAAAATAAATGCCTGCATGCATCCAGAGAACCAGTCAAAATACACGCTCAGAACAGCGGGAACACCGACATCAAGAATCGGAATCTTTGCGAGAACGTCACCCACGATACCGGGGATCAGTCCCAGCAGTGCGGAGCTGGCGACCGCCAGCGCACCGTAGATCAGTGCATTGATGACCACGCCCGAGAGAATGTTGCCGAAATGACGGCAGGCCATACTGATCGGCGTAGCAAGTTCAGACAGGATATTGAACGGCGTCATGACCGGGATCGGCTGTGTAAAGCCGAGCAGGTATCCGCCGATACCGCCTGCCTTGATCTTTTCCTTTGTGATCATAATGAATACGATCACAGCCCACGCGGCTTCCGTGGAAAGATCCGCCGTGGGGGACCTCAGTCCGATCAGGCTGATCAGGTTAGATACCACCGATGTGGCGAACAGCGCCGCAACAAAGGGTATCATATACCGGAACTTCTCGCTCATATTTCCGAGTACAAAGTTGTTGGCCTTTTCCACGATAAATTCAGCCAGCGCCTGCCGTTTGCTGATGTTCTCGACCTTCAGGTCCCGCGTCAGAAAGATACACAGCCCTGTGATCAGTATCATAACGATCCAGCTGACGACCAGCGTTTCCGTGATCTGGAACTTGCCCAGAATGGGAAACTCAAACGGAAAAGTATAAAATATCTTTGCTCCGGAAATATTTACCTCCATGCATTCCTCACCTCCTTTGCCCTTTCTTAAAAATATGGCTTTAAAACGCAATGAAGCGCATTAATCCCGAAATAAATATCTCAGTCTTCCCCGCCGATCTTTCCCAGGAACGGAAAGATGGCGCGCAGCTTAATACCGATGCTCGGGAAAAACAGCGGCGCAATGCCTGCGGCAAAATGAAAACACGGCGCCGCGATCGCAATGATGATCCAGATGATCTGAAGAAGCATACGCTGCGAGTAGCTCATCCTCATCTTCGCGCGGGCGTCATCCTCATTCTCCGTGCCGGCCACTTTCTGAACCGTCACTCCCATCATGAAGAAATTCAGGACAGCAATAAAGCCCCCGCCAAGACCACCCAGGATCACCGTGTAATTAAACGGAATCTGCTCGGGAGAAACGGCATGTCCGATCCCGAAAGCGATCCACATGATCACGATGAGCGCCGCCGTTACCACAGCAACGCGAAGAGTTTCCTTTTTAACAGCAGGAGCCAGATCTTTAAACATATGCGCAACCTCAGATATACGAATGATATTTCAATATTGAAGATAATTCAGAATGGATCCCGGAAAAACGGCTTTTTGCCGCGATCCCCGTCCTCTTTTTTCTGACGCTTCTCGATCATATTGTAAAAATTCTTTGCGACAGTAAAAGAGCCCCCGAGTCCAAAGAAAAACCCGGGGATATAGATCCATATACCAAATCCGAGCCGGGTCTGCAGGAAGTAACAGATCACAAGGCACAAAAGCGTGGGCGTCAGCAGAGAAAGCCCCAGCTGGGACAAAAGGGAAATATTCTTCAGAATATCAGACCACTGTTTCATAAATACCCTCAAACATACGTATTTGAGAAAGCCAAAACAGAAATATACACATCAACCATTGTAAGTTATTTTAAGAATGATGTAAAGTAAATAAAGATTTAACGCTTGCACGTTTTGAGAAACATAAACAGCCGCTGCCAGTTATCCCCCGAAGCAGAAGATGCATCCTCCTTTCCTGAATCATTCCTGAAAACCGGCAGAAAAACGGCTCAAAAAAACTTTTAAAAAAACGCTTGCTTTTTTTCTACGCATCCACTATAATACGTTTTGTTCGTTGAACAGAGACGCACCTTTAGCTCAGTTGGTAGAGCACCTGACTCTTAATCAGGGTGTCCAGGGTTCGAGCCCCTGAAGGTGCATAAGGCACTGATTTTGCAGACGTATGAGCTGCGGGGTCGGTGCTTTTTCTATTGCACGGAAAAGCCTGCCCAAGCGTTTCATTTGCGGGGGCGGTGTCTTTTCTATTGTCTGAAAAAGTCTGTATTTGCAGATTTCCAGTTATATGTACCTCTTGTTGAAAGAATGCCTCCCAAGGGATGTAATAATACTGTGATATATCCTTTGATACACTTACATCAGAAAGAGACAAAAACATTTTTTCAGACAACTTCGTTCCTTATTACAGTTCTTCACGCACTTTTAGCTTTTGCAGGTGCCTGTGGAGTGGTCTTCTTAATCAGTCTGCTGAACGTATTACCTGTCCTGACTATGGCAAAAGACCCAGGCATGATGTTCATCCTGATCGCTTTCCCGATCATCGGCGGAGTCAGCGCTTTCATAAAAGCAACACAGTATAAACCAGCAGAAATGGCATAATTATTTATAGAAAAATCATTTGCGGAGAGTGCAAACACTCTCCTCATTTTTTGTTATGCTGATGTCTGGTGATGGATCAACGTATTCCTGAAGTTCAGGGGAGTATCCGTAAGGAATATTCCGAAATATCCATGATTATCGGGATTGTAGGCAATTTTGTGTTTAGCCGCACCAAAAATTGCAGTTCAGGTTCAGGTCGTTCAAAACGCTTCCCCACGGATTGTTTTCCATCTTTTCAATAGCTAAGAGAATAAGTGGAGCTAAATCTTTATAAATGCACCAATAGTTATGATCCGT
>CACZPF010000226.1 GCA_902782975.1 uncultured Lachnospiraceae bacterium | reverse complement strand
ACAACAATAAATTAACGTTTCCTTAACAGCACCTTAACGGTGCCTGACACCGTTTTTAATCGTATATTCCTTTCCCCAGGCAGCATTGTTTAAATTTCTTTCCGGAGCCACAGGGGCATGGGTCGTTCCGCCCTGTTTTTTTGTGTGCGCGGATATAGGGTTCCTCTCCTGTTGTCTTCTGCCTGCCGTAGGCTTTTACCTTTTCCTCAGGATACCATTCATAATAATTACTTACACCAAACGATGGTTCCATCTGACGAAAGCGCTTCTGCAGCCGTTCCTTCAGGACATGGGCAGTTCTCGCATCTCTTAACTGGTCGAAAATTACTTTTCCTTCATCATAGAAATACGGGTAGGTTTTCCGGAAATAATCTTCATCCGCCAGGATCAGTTCCCTTTCTTCGATCATACAGAGAAACGCATCAAGGGCCAAAAACTTACGAAGGGCCTCTTCATCATCTTCAGAATTTTCCTGTGCTTCAAAAAAATAATGCAGAGATCTGCAGATTCTGCTGTCCTTATACAACTGAGAATACGCTAACTTCCTGAACATATTATCCAGCAGTTCTTTATCTTCATCCCTTTTTGCAGCCGCCTTGAGAATAAGGAGCGTCTTATTCACATTTTCCAGACTCTCTCCCGTCCATTGTTGATGATCTATAAAGATCATTCTCATTATATACAGGTATTCATCCGCATGCGCCATCACTTCGGTTCTGTGGCTCCGAAGGAATTCACAATACCGGGAAATGAAATCCTCTATATTTTTCCCACTGGTTCTTGTTATCAGATAATAAGCTGTATAAGCTTCCAGAGCATATGGCATTTCGTCTTTTTTCCACTTTTTCCCCTCCGGGATCAGGTCTAAAATAAGCTGCTCTGCTCTTTTAACCTTTTCGTTCTCAAAGCACTGCTGCGCATAAAGCAAAACAAAATCCAGATCCCGGCATCCCAGATCGTAAGCCCTGGTAAGTGCGGGAAATGCCTTTTTCGTATATCCCCGCTCCAGATACGACACACCAAGCTCTCTGTTATACCAGCAATTCTGTGGATCCATCTCCACAAGCTTTTCGGCTGTTTTTACCGCCTTTCCTGTGTTTCCGCATCTTCGCTGTGCGATCGCCAGACGATATAGAAAATATGGTTCCTTATCAAAATAACGGGCCGCTTCCTCCGCCATCTCTTTAGCATAATTAAATTGATTCTTCTTAAAACAATTCTCTATATTTTCCTGAAACTTTCTGGCAATAGTATCCGTAAGAGTCGGAAAATCCGGCCCGTCATTCCCTGTTCCTTTTTGAAGTTCTTCATAAGCTTCCCTGATTTTCTGAAAACCCTCTGGATCTTTTTCCGGTGAATGCTTCCGGACAAGTTTAAAATACGCCCGTTTTATTTCTTCCTGAGAAGCGCCCTCCTGAAGGCCAAGTATCTCATAATAATTCATTACCCGTTCACCTCATGATTTCAGATCTTCCAGTATATCCAGAAGATCTTCCTCACATAAAACAGCTTTGTCCATATCTTCTCGTACAATAGCAGCTTTCAGTTTATAAATCGCATCCTCAAGCTCACCTATCCAGAAAACTTCGTCTTCCATCCGTTTCAGTTCTTTTTCAGCCCGGCGGAGGACTGTTCGGAACCTGCCGGCAATTGGCGATTCCTTCCAGTGACTTACATCTATTCTCTCTTTGTCATAATCCTCGTCATAATCCTCGAAATCCTCACGACCGCCCATATGTTTCCCTTTATATGCCGCATCCATCATATTGATCTGGATCGAAGCTGATTTCCCCGTACTGGCAATAACCGCTTTTACATCAAGAATTCCATTCTGGTCGTAGGCAAACTGTACACGGATCGTCTCTTTGCCTGCTCTGGCAGAAGGGATCCCTCCTATAACAAATTCACCAAGAAAATGATTGCTGGTAGCTATATCACTCTCGCCCTGATAGACTTCTATATTTGCTTCCGTCTGATAATCAGCGGATGTAGAATATATCTCTTCTCTCTTCGTGGGAATCGTAACATTTCTGGGAATGACCACGCTCATTCTGTCAGTTGTCAATCCATCAAAAACTCTTACACCGAGCGTGTAAGGATTTACATCTGTCATGATCAATCCTTCTTCTTCGTCGATGTTCCCGAAAATGATTCCGCCCTGGATAGCGGCTCCTTCTGCTACTGCAAAATCAGGATTCAGACTTTTCTGCGGCTTTTTCTGAAGATAGTCTTCTATATCTTTTTCAACCATAGGCATACGGGTGGACCCCCCCACAAGAATGATATGATCCACATCATCCACAGAGATCTGACTGTCGCCGAAAACCACGTCCAGAGGCTGATGAGTCCGATCCAGCAGATCTCTCGTCATCTTCTCAAACTCAGTTCTGGTAATCGTTTCCTCAAGCCCGACGGGAGTCCCTTTTCTTTCGGCAAGCATGGGCAGGATGACCTGATAGGTATCTGCTTCAGAAAGAACCTTTTTACATTTCTCAGCTTCATCCCGGATGCGGACCATAGCAGACAGATTTCCCTTCAGATCAATGCCGCTTTTCTTTTTTACCTTTTCAACCAGATAATCCACCAGTCTCTGGTCAAAATCCTTTCCCCCCAGCTGATTATCCCCGCTGCTCGCCTTCACTTCCAGAACACCGTCGAACATTTCCAGAAGCGTTACATCAAATGTTCCGCCTCCAAGATCATAGATCAGCACATGGCTTTCTTCCTCCATATGGGAAAGGCCATAACTCAAAGCCGCCGCCGTAGGCTCATTCAGAATGCGCTCCACCTGAAAACCTGCCATCCGGCCTGCAAGCATGGTCTCTGTCCGCTGTGTATCATTAAAATAGGCAGGAACGGAGATGACCGCTCTCGTGACCTCTTCCCCCAGTGCCTCCGATACATAGTGACGGACATATTCCAGAATCTTCGCGGATAATTCCACCGGCGTATATTTCCTTTTTCCCAGAGAAATGGTCTCACCGGTCCCGATCTTCCGCTTGATCTCAAGAGCCGTATTTTCCGGTGAAAGAAGATATTGAGCTCTGGCCCGTTCCCCGATCACCCAATTACCGCTGTCATCTATCCCTACCACCGATGGCGTAATGACTTCGTTTAAAAAATTTTTGATCAGCTCAGGCCTGCCGTCACGATAAACAGCGGCTTCTGTTGTAGAGGTACCAAGGTCAATTCCGATTACAACGCTCATGGTCATGGATCCTTTCCGATTAATTTATCATCAGGCGATTTTTTTCTGTTCCTTACTCGTTCCTGCCGTCCGTCTGTGGATCCAGCTGATATCGATATGCTGAAACTCTCGCTTTTTTCAGAACCTGGCCTTCATGCATATATCCATTTTCCAGCACCCTGGCAATTTTCCCGTGAAGAGACGAAAGGGAAGTATCTTCTATACTTATCACTTCATGCAGTTCATAATTAACCTCATCCCCCGACGAGCCGATCCGTGAAATTCTTGCAGCGGCAAGTTCACCGGACAGCTTCTTTTCCATCATGGCAATCTGCTCTGCCCAATCTTCCTCTGCACTGGTCTGCACTGCATTCTTCATGATTCCGATCTGTATATCATACGTCATGATCAATTTAAGAAGCCGGGTACGTTCCTCGCAAAGTTCCTTTTCTTTCGCCACATGCTGCGCAAGATTTTCTTCCATCGATCGACGGTCTTCCCATTCATCCAGAAGATCATCTATCGCCATCTCATGATGCTCGACGGATGAAGAAAGCACGGCCAGCTTCTGGCCAATCTCTTCCATAGCTGTTTTTTCGGAGGTACTGTGTTCCGCGATGGAAGCCTTTGTCAGATCAACCTGTCCCGAAACGGCTTCAAGACGTGCAGCAATCTCTGCCAGGACTTTCATCATCTGTCCTCTCCAATTTCCAAAAATCATAGGTTTCTT
>CACZPF010000225.1 GCA_902782975.1 uncultured Lachnospiraceae bacterium | reverse complement strand
TCCAGCATCGGAGAACTGAGGACCGCCTTTGAAAATCCTCCGGATATCGTTCCAGATAACATACGCTGACACCGCCTCCCATGGAATGCGCATAAAGGTACAGCGGATAACGGCTGGTCTCCGGATCTTTTTTAACGATCTCATGCACAAAATAATGAAGATCCGATACAAGATCGTTGTAATCCTCGATATTCACTAAATACGGCACTTCCGTGCTCCGCCAGGACTTTCCGTGCTCTCTCTGCTGAAGAATGAAAACATGAAATCCTTCCTGCAGAAAATAGTATATACTCTCCCTGTGCTTTCCGATCCCTTCTGTAAACCCGTGCACCATCACCACCGTTCCTTTTGGATTTTCTGCGGTATAATGCTCATAGTAGATGGGCTGATCTTTTTTGCAGGCAAAGGTTCCCGTCTTTTTATGTTCATCGATCCAGGGGATCACTACCTGGTTCATAACCTTTTCATAATTTCCTGAACTGATTATATTCATCCAGAGCCTCCGTTTTCACCTTTTTTCCGCCAGCTTTCTGGCATTTTCCTGCACGACTTTATCCGTCAGACGGAATCTGAAGATAAAGAACAGGATCGCACAGATGAGCAGAACGATCGGTCCGATCGTCATCAGAAGCCGAAGTCCCAGCAATGTCTCCCTGCTCTGTTCCACAACCGGACCTGTCTCCTCGGAATTTCCCACGAGTCCGATCAGATTGATCCCGAGACCTGCGATAAACACAGATACACCCGAGGCCAGTTTTACAACGAAGGTCTGCATGGAAAAGATCACACTCTCTTCCCGGTGTCCGGTTTTAATTTCGCCATAATCTACGGAATTTGACAGGAATACCGTCGTAAGCACAGAAAGAATGCCATTCGCCGCAAAAATAAGGACTCCGGGGATAAAGAGCACCGGAAGGCTTCCCGCGAGACCTGCAAAGCAGATCAGAAGAAGTACAGCATACCCGGTGACGGCGGCACCGATCGCACATTTAAACACAGCCGTATTGGTAAGTTTTCGCCGGAGCAGCGGGTAGACGATCATCATGCCAAGAATCTGGCACCCGCCGCCGACTGTAGAAAACAAGGTATAATTGACTGTCCAGTCAGCTCCGCCCATATCATATTTAAAGAAATAAATAACCAGGTTTGACGTGATATAAAGAGCACTGTTGATCAGTACGATAGCCAGCACTACGACCATGGCCTGATCATTGCGGAACAGGGCCTGAAACATTTCCTTAACCGAAGCTGTCTGCAGGGAAGTATTCTCCCTTTCACGGACAGAAGCGGCGCAGATGATCTCCGTGACTACAAAGATGACAGCGACGATCATGGCTACTCTGGAAAAACCTGCTCTCTCATTCCCGCCGCCAAGCTTGTCGACCAGAAGGACCGTTCCCATCGCGATCAGGGCTGCCCCGACACCTGCACAGGTCCTGCCGATAACAGAAAGATTCTCCGTATCAGCAGGTGTACTGGTAATAGCCGGAATCATGGACCAGTAGGGAATATCCATCATGGTATAGGTAACACCCCAAAGAATATAAATGACCGAGAAAAAAGCCATCAGAGCGCCGCCTTTTAGATCCGGTGCTGTAAACATGGCATACAAAACCAGTGCGTTAAGCACAGTTCCCGATACCAGCCAGGGACGGAACCGCCCCCACTTTGTGCGGGTCTTGGCGACCAGAATCCCCATGAACGGGTCATTGACCGCGTCAAAGACACGGGCGATCATCAGAATAAGTCCAACAAAAGAAGCCGAAAGCCCGATAATGTCCTGGTAATAGTACATGATATAGGATGAGGAAAGTGCATAAACCATATCTTTCCCAACTGCACCGATCCCAAAAGCTGCTTTCTGTTTCGCCGTAAGTTTCATTGATATTATCCTCCGGTTATTAAATGATCCCTTTAAAAGAAAATTCTATCTCTGATGTCTTTCTGTTATCAAGCCGATATTCAGGATGTACAAGAGCGCCCCAGGTATCGTCTCCTCCGATTCCCATCTGATGTCCTACACGAACGACCGTATTCTGGACGGGCGGCAGGTCGATGTTGTGCCGGGCATTATCGATCTCCTGGGGAGACCAGGGAAGTGCCGAAAATCCGAGCCCGTTACAGTTAAACCTGAGCCCCCTGCCCTCTTTGTCCGTTACTTCTGCAAATCTGACCTCTTCCTTATGGCCGCACTCCTGTGGAACCAGATAGGGGGCCATATTCTCCCGGACAAGATTCGTGTAGATTCCCACCTTGCCATGGCACCGGTCTGCATAGGTCTCAGCCGGACCAGGCCCGTACCATCGCAGGTGGTCAAAGGAGGCATCCATCGTAAAGAGCATGGAGAATTCCGGCAGCTCACCGACCCTGCTGCAGGGAGGAAGCGTCATTTTTACCTTCACTTCTCCATCCGGATACACCTCATAGCGCACCAGACAGTCCGTCTTCGGTTTTACAGGGAGATGGCAGGTAAACACGACAGCAACGTACCCCTCTTCTTCCAATACTTCGTAAGGCGTCCCGCCTCTCCCGTGATTCTCCTTTGTACTGCAGAACATACCGGCCGCTTTCCACTGTCCCGCACGGAAAGGCAGCAGGTTTGCCATATCATTATCGGTCATGGCCCGCCAGAAATTTGGCCTCGGCATTTGTTTCAGCAGTTCCCTTCCTCCGTACCGGTAAGAGATCAGGCCGCCCTGCAGGTTCGAGAACAGTACTTCAAAATTCCTGCCCCGCACGCCGGTATTATACCAGCCATGGCAGACAGTCAGTGCACCGCTCGAATCCTTTTTCTCAGCCCGGTTTTCCGCAGCTGTCAACGGATCGGATATCTTTTCCCGTACCGGCTTCTGGCCTGGATCCTTCGTTTCGATATAACAGCCGTCCTCCTGTTCTGTGATCAGGAATATTCCCTGTCCAAAAGCGATCTCATGACCGGCGCCGGCCCAGATGCTGTCTTCCCGGGTACAGAATGAAAGAGTAAAGACATATTCCCCGGGCAGAAGGTCTATGCTTTCCGGAATCTGATAAGTGATCTGGGTGCGGCCTTCCGGCTCCAGAGAAATATACACATTTTCGCGCCGGATGACGACACCATCCCGCTCTAAAAGAAGGGATCCGTCATACTGTTCCATGTTCGTAAACAGGTTTTTATTCCAGAGCCGGATCTTCAAAGAGCGTTCCTTCAGACTGAACTTCATCTTAATGTTCTGGTAATTATACTTTACCTCCTGCATCTTTGGAGAAGGGCTGCGGTCAGCTCCGAAGGCGATTCCGTTGCCGCTGAATGTGTAGTCGCTCGGCCGGTCGCCGAAATCGCCGCCGTAGGCCTGATATTCTCTCCCGTACCGGTCCCTGACGGTCAGGCACTGGTCGATATAGTCCCAGATAAACCCTCCCTGAAAGAGCGGTTCTTTTTCCGTCAGGTCCGTGTACTTGTGCATGGCCCCGCAGGAATTTCCCATGGCATGGGTGTATTCACAGTTGATGTACGGCTTATCCCTGTGCTTTTTAAGGTATGCTTTTATGTCCTTTACGGGGACATACATGGTGCTCTCTATATCCGATGTGCCGTTTTCTCTCCGGTCATTATAAATGCCTTCATAATGAACCAGCCTGGACGGATCTGCCCTGCGGAAGAAATCTGACATGACCTGAAGATCCTTCCCTCCGAAGGATTCATTTCCGCAGGACCAGATCAGAATGGACGGATGGTTTTTATCCCGCATGTACATACTATTTGCCCGGTCAAGGATCAGATCCTGATATTCCGGGCGGTCTCCCGGCACCGCAAAGGACAGTGGATGAAGCCCCCGGCAGATCGAATCCCAGACACCATGGGTCTCCAGATTTGCTTCATCGATCAGATACAGGCCAAAAAAGTCGCACATCTGGTAGAAAAACGTCTGATTCGGATAATGACTTGTCCGGATCGCATTGATATTATTCTGCTTGATCGTGACCAGGTCCCTGATAATGGCCTCCCGCGGGAGTACCCTGCCCGATTCTGCACAGAATTCGTGCCGGTTGACCCCTTTAAAGACGATCCGATGGCCGTTCAGGTGCATTATACTTTTTTTAATCTCGAATTTCCGGAAGCCTGTCTTCTCCAGGATCGTTTCACAGAGCCTTCCCTGTTCATCAAGGACCTCGATCAGTACCAGATACAGGGCAGGACTCTCCGCGCTCCACAAAACAGGACAGTGAATATGGAAAGTTATCTCCCCTTCTTTATCCAGCCACAGCACTTTCTCCATGGGGAAGAATTCTTCTTCTGTAAGCCACGCTTCAAAAAGATCTGAATCAAACTTCCGGTAATTCGGCAGGCTTCGGATATAATCCGGCATCCGCTGCGGATCCACACTGGCGGTCAGGTCGTCCAGTTTATCATGATCGTACCGGCGGCCTTCCAGGACAGTGATCTTCACTTTTCCCCGGCTATTCGATATGAAGTGGATCTTCAGCCGGCCGTTCGCATAATCATCGTCCAGATCCGTCGTGATTTTAAGGTCCCGGATATGATGTTCCGGCTCAGCATAAAGAAATACATCCCGGAAGATCCCCGAAAAGCGGAAAAAGTCCTGATCCTCACACCAGCTGCCTGCACTCCATTTAAACACCTGTACGGCCAGTTTGTTTTCTCCGTCGGCGACATAGGGGGTCAGATCAAATTCCGAAGGAGTAAAAGAATCTTCGCTGTATCCCACATAGTGGCCATTCAGCCAGAGAGCAAAGGCACTCTCTACCCCCTGAAAAGAAATAAAAAGGGGACGGTTTTTCATTCTGTCCGGCACTTCAAAATATTTCACATAGCTGCCCACCGGATTAAAACGTGCAGGTATCTCTCCAGGATCGATCTCCTCGTGTCCGTCCCAGGGATACTGCGTGTTTACGTACTGAGGTGAATCGTACCCTTCCAGCTGTATGTGGGCAGGCACCCTGATCTGCTTCCAGCAGCGGCAATCCATCCCGGGCATTTCAAATCCTTTGATCGTCTGCTCATAATTCTCTGCGTAGGAAAAATTCCACAGTCCATTCAGCGAAAACCGGCTTGGAAGAAGATCCTCCCCTTCCGCCCACAGATGATCTGAATGGGCCGGGAGCCGGTTCTGCATAAATATTTCCGGATCTTTTACTATTGAATAATCAAACTTGTCTGGCTTCGCCATATCATACCTCCTCTGCCAGTGAACCCTCCATGACAGATTCCGCCGGCTGTTTTTGTGTAAAATGTTCCACTATCATCCTCTGGACATTTTCCGGATACTGAAGAAGCGTATAAGGCGTTCCATTCTGGGCAGTTTTGTGAAGAGTGATGATCCCTGCCGCTTCTCCCTTTTCTGTTGTCTCCCGGATCCTCCAGGCGTCTTCTTCGCCCGTCTCGCGGTCAAGAATAAGACCGGACTCCTTTAAGAATTCGGAGATCTGTCCCGTCTGCAGCTTTTTCATGTTTTCCGCAGTATTGATCTCGTTCATCTCTTTTGCAATTTCCGATACATAATAGAACTCCTGATAAGAAAATTTTCCGGCGTCTGCGGGGTGCAGGGCAAAGTCCGCCTTCAGGTTCTTTTTCTTACCCGTTCTGCCGGAAGATGTCTTCTGTGTGCCGTCGTCCGGATCCTGCAGGTCCTGCCCCTTCTTATCTTCTTCCGCGAAGCTTGTCACCGCCCCGGGATTTCTGGAGACAAAAGACCGGACGGCGTTTAAAAACTCTTCTCCGTACTTTTCAAATTTGGCAGCCGCCACACCGGAGACCTCCATCATCTGAGCCTTATCCTGCGGAAGCCTGATACACATGTCGATCAAAGTCCGGTCTGTAAATATAATGTAGGGCGGCATAGCCGTCCGCCTGGCAATAAGAGAACGAAGAGTTCGGAGTTCCTCAAACAGGCGGAAGCCGCTGGAAGTAAGGCTTCCTCTGCCGCCGGAGCGGCTGTCTTTTCCGGCTGCCGAAGAAGTTCCGGCCGATGCGGTCTCTCTCAGCTGATCTGCCGGCATGCGGATCGTCACCTGAAAATCCGGATCATCCGCCTGGGTAAAGAGCGCTCCCGCCTGAAGCACACTGTACTGATCCTGGGTCTGGCGAAGATAACCCATCTCTGTCAGCTGGTGAATCACCTTTTTCAAAATGTCCTCGCTGCTCGATCCGAGAAGACCGTAAGACTTCCAGTTCACAGCTCCGACTTCCTTAAGCCTTGCCCTGTTTCTCCCCTGCAAAGCACCGATAATGATCTGGATCCCAAAGCGGCTCCTTGCTTCCCGCACACACTGGACGACGGCTGCTGCCTCCCGGGTCACATCTATTTCGACAAATTCCTTTCTGCAAGTGGAACAGTTTCCACATGCTTCAGCCGCCTCTTCTCCAAAATAGTTTAAAATATATTTACGCAGGCATTCCGAGGAAGTACAGTAATTCTCCATGATCCGGAGGCGCTTCGCATCTCTTTGCCTGATATTCTCCACATCTTCCGGAGGCACGGCCGAAAAATCCTTATGCTCCAGCAGATACCGGTTGATGATCACATCCTGCGGTGAAAAAAGAAGAATACAGTCGGCTTCTTCTCCATCCCGGCCGGCACGCCCTGCTTCCTGATAATAGTTTTCCATGCTCTGCGGCATATTATAATGAAGGACGAACCGCACATTGGATTTGTCAATGCCCATCCCAAAAGCATTCGTCGCCACCATCACGCTGATCCGGTCATATACGAAATCGTTCTGGCTTGTTTTTCTTTCCTCCGTTCCCATCCCTGCGTGATACCTTGCGGCCGAAACGTCCTCCTCCAGCAATAATGCGTACAGGTTATCCACATTCTTTCTGGTAGCGCAGTAAATGATACCGGAATCCCCCTTATGTTCCCGTAAATACTGAAGGACAAAATCATCCTTTTTCCGAACGTGTTCCACTTCAAAATATAAATTCGGCCGGTCAAAACCTGTCACACAGACATAGGGATCTCTAAGACCGAGAATACAGCAGATATCCTCTTTTACTTCTTCTGTCGCCGTAGCGGTAAACGTGCTGATGACCGGTCTTTTTGCCAGTTCTCTTATAAAACCTGTGATTTTCAGATAGCTCGGCCGGAAATCCTGTCCCCACTGTGAGATACAGTGGGCCTCATCGACTGTCAGCATGCTGATATCCGCCTGCCTGGCGAAGCTCAGAAATTCCCAGCTTTCCAGCCGTTCCGGGGCCACATAGATAATCTTGAAAACGCCTTTCGAAGCCAGACTCAGCGCCTTTGTGATCTGGCCTTCTGTCAGAGAACTGTTTATATAAGCCGCATGTACGCCGACCGCATTCAGTGCCTTGACCTGATCCTGCATAAGTGAAATCAGGGGTGAGACCACGATCGTTATGCCTGGAAGCATAAGAGCCGGAACCTGATAGCAGACCGATTTTCCAGCCCCGGTGGGCATGATTCCCAGAACATCTCTATTGGCGAGGACCGCCTCAATGATCTGTGTCTGTCCGGGCCTGAATTCATCATATCCAAAATATTGTTTTAATACTTCACCTGCAGTCAATCTTTTTCCTTCCCCCGCACAGATATCCTGCCGGATATCTGTATTTTTCCGGTTTATTTGCTTCCTTATAGTATACACGGAAGGAGACGTTTTTTCCACCTTAAAAAGCTGAAACCCCAAAATCGTCCAGATGCCCTGAAATGCATCCTTTTTATTCGTTTTTCCCTTTTTTATTCTTTCCTTTTCTGCTATACTGGAAGCAGATCGTTATGAAGCGTACTGCTGAGATCGAATGATATGAATTGTCAGACATGACTGGGGAGGTTTTTTATGACTGGAAGAACCAGAGCTGCAAATTTTATGCCGGAAAGGCTGACTTTTGTCCGCAGCAATCTCGGGATCAATATGACAGAAGCGGCCAGAAAACTGAATCTTTCAAAGATGGGATATTTACGTTATGAACATGGTGACCGGACACCTTCTCTTCAGACGATCGAGTATCTCGCTCGGCACCTGGGCACATCGGCCGCTTATCTGTGCGGTGAGACGGACGATCCGGATCCGGAATTTATCATGATATCAAAGAGTGAATCTCCTGTCCTTTTTGATCTCGTGCTGGAGATCCAGAAGTCTCCTGCCGGCACGCCGGAAAGACTCCGGCGCTATTATGATCAGATGAAAGAAACCGGCATGCCGGAAAATGCTGCGGAATAACAGACTCACACCCGCAGGATGATACAGTCGTAGCGGATTTTTTTGCCCTCCAGGGAATAGGCTGGCCGGATACCGGCAAGATATGGCCCCTTTAAAGGGCGCTTGATCACGATCTTCCGGGGACCGGCTTTTATGGCAGCCTCCAAAAGATCTCTTTCATTCTCACATGGGCGTTCCAGCTGATGGATCAGCTGGAACTTCTTTTTTACCAGCCCGCTTTTCTGCCGGCCCGGAAACATGGGATCCAGGATAACGACATCCGGCAAAAAAGGAAGATCGGAAAGTGCAGTGACGCTGTCCGCTTCTTTAAGATGCATCCTCTGTGTGATCTGTCCCAGACCGTGGACCTCTTTCGATCGTCTGATCGTATCCTGAAGAAGTGCCGCGATCACAGGGTCATATTCATAAAGAAAAACTTCGAACCCGCAGGCGGCAAGAAGCAGGGAATCCTCCCCCATACCTGCCGTGGCATCCACGGCCACTGGTGTGGTCTGCGGATTCTTAATTCTGGCTGCCCGCACAAGCATTTCACTTTTCAGATTTGCCGGCGTCAGGCGCTTCTGCATCTGGGTAAAATCTCCCTGCATCTGCATATCATTATCCTGCAGAAAAAGCCCCCGCTCTCCCAGTACCAGACGAAGAGGAAAATCGTCCGCCCTGCTCTGATCGACAAGGAGGGTTCCCAGATGTTCTGCAAGCCGAATGGCTTCCTCTTCAAAAGACTCATCTTCCACCACTACGGCAAGTCTGCCGCTGTAAGCGGCATTCTGTTTCTGATCTTCCAAATCTGTTCACCCCCATAAACTCTTCTTCCAAAGAAAAATCCTTCTCAGTATACCATTCTGTTCATCCATCGACAAGGGCCGTTCCCCTGAATATCTGTCCCCTCGTGACTGCTGTTTCGGACTCTGTCATAGAACGATGCAGGTACAGGAGTTCTCAAACAGACAGTTTTATGATATAATAAGATTGCTTTTATCGCAAAGCGAAATTTACATAATGTGACAAGAACTGGATCGAAAGGAGTCAATAACAGATATATGAAAAAAGAATTCGCGTCTAATATAAGAAAGTATATCCCTCCCAAACATCTGATCGCTGCTGCCGCTGCTTTTTCTCTCATCTGTATGCCTTCTGTTTTTGCAGAAGTTCCCGACCCGAACAGTGAATGGGTCTATGACTATCTCGGAAATGGGACGATCACGATCACTGATCACGCGGGAGATATAGAAGACCTGTATATTCCCGAATTTCTTGACGACGGAACTGTGTCCGGGATCGGCGACCCCAAAGCGAACACGAATGAGCCTTCCCATTCCTTTGAGGCCGAAATCGGAACACTGCATATTTCCAAAAGTGTATCCGAAATATATCCGGCCGCTCTGGTCAATGCCAAAATCCACGATTATTCTGTAGATTCTGAAAATCCCTGTTTTTCTACGATCGATGGTATCCTGTACGATAAATCCAGAACGACGCTGATCGCCTATCCCTCCGGCAGGACAGAAACCTCCTTTACCGTCCCGGATGGCACTATTTCCATAGGAAACCGGGCTTTCTTTGACAATCCGGTCCTTCAGGAGGTCGTTTTCCCGGATTCTGTCAAAACCATCGAAGAGTATGCCTTTATGAGCTGTGACGTTCTGGCACATGTAGACTTCGGATCTGTAAGCATCTTGGAAAGAGGAGCTTTCCAGACCTGTGCCAGCCTTTCACCCGCGGATCTGTCCGATCAGATCAAAGTGATCGGCGATTATGCCTTTTTCCGGAATGCGCCGGCCGCAGAGATC
>CACZPF010000224.1 GCA_902782975.1 uncultured Lachnospiraceae bacterium | reverse complement strand
TTTCATTGTTACACACTCCTTTAATAATAATATTGTCTGTGTCAATAGCAAAAAGGGCGCGGGAAAGTGACTGCCAACGCCCTTTTTCTGATACATACTATCATAATAGATGGTGAACTGTCAATACATTAAACCGTTAAAGCGCCAAAGCGTTTTGCCAGGAGACAAAAGAACAGTTTCTTTTTTTGTTGCTGGAGGGCACTTATCCGGACATACCGTGAATAGCAATGATGCGGGCTGGCACCCGGGAGAAGATCATAAAGAAACTTGCAAAACCATGTATGGAAAAGTATACTGAGAAATGAGTGAAGGGACAAAAAATAAAGAATATAAGAACTGTTTTTTCAGTTCCAAATAAGAGGGCATTTAAATGACAGAAAATAAAAAACGACGGGCAGGCATGAAGAAAGGAAAGAAAGTCTTTCTGACGTTTCTTTTTCTGCTGGTCTTTGCTGCGGCTGTGGTAGTGGGAATTCTTGTGCTGAAACACAGGATCCCGAAGGATTCTTATACCACCAGGGCTGTGACATTCGAGCGGGACGGTCTTACCATCAATGCAAGGCTCTATGAGCCGAAAGATAAGAAAAAAGAACATCCGCTGATCATTATAGGACACGGATTCGGCTCAAATATGGAAAACTGTGCGGATGCGGCGGCTTTATATACCACATATGGTATTTCTGCCTGTGTCTTTGACTTCTGCGGCGGATCTCCGGAAAGTACTTCGGAGGGGAAAATGACGGATAATTCGATCCTTACAGAGGTGGCGGATATGGAAGCAGTTCTGGACGGTCTGAGAGAGCGGCCGGGGATCGATACCGGGCATGTATTCTTAAGCGGGCAGTCCCAGGGCGGCCTGGTGGCGGCACTTCTTGGAGCAAAGCGTCAGGAAGACACGGCGGGCCTTGTACTTTTTTATCCTGCAATGGGGATGGCAGAAGCGGCAAAAAGAGTCTCTGCGCCGGAGGACTGGACGGATGGAGATATCTGGTTCAGTGATGTGACACTTGGAAAGGTCTATTTTGAAGATGCGCTGAAAATCGATGCCTATAATGCCATGATCTCTTATACAAAACCGGTGGTGATCGTACAGGGAGACAGCGACAAATATATCTCTGTAGAAGCCTCCCGGAATGTTTCGGAGACGTATCCGGATGCCTCCCTTGTAGTTATCGAGGATGGAAAACATGGTTTCGGAGGAGAACGGCTTGAAAAAGCGGTAAAGGCCGGAGCGGAGCTGATCACATCATGGTCATTTTCTAACGGTTTAGCTGGCGGAAATACATTAATATTTTAAAGCTTTTACAGGAGGAGAAAAAATGCTGCATGAGATTTGTTTAAATCATTCAACGAACGTGACGAGGTACAGGGCTGGATTTACGTACCGGCATGTGAACCGAAGGGAATCATCCAGCTGGTTCATGGATTCGGCGAACATTCAAGACGCTACTTTCATATGATCGTTTCCTTTATGGATGCCGGGTTTATCGTGGCGGCAGATGACCATGTCGGACATGGTAAGACCGCGATCGTAAACAATACCTGGGGAGACTGGGGAGACAAAGGTGCCCACACTATGATGGAGGATGAGCATACATTGACGGTGCTTGTGAAAAAGATGTATCCGAATCTTCCCTGCTTCCTGTTCGGGCACAGCATGGGATCTTTTATTGCAAGGGACTATATCGCAAAATATGGCGAGGAGCTGAAGGGTGTGACGCTGTGTGGTACATGCGGTTCATTGCCTTCCCTGCCAGAAGCCCTGGCAGCGGCAAAAGAAGCAGTGGAATCGGGCAGGGGCGGCGAATCTGATCCGAAGCTGACAGGCATGCTCTTCAGCTTTATGTTTTCCCGTATCGAGGAGCCGGTCAAGCTTGGAAACGAGTGGATCTGCCACAGCCCATGGGTTCAGAAGGATCATGCGGAAGACCCCTTTGATGCTTTTACCAAACCGACGAACAACCGTTCCATGCTTTATTTCTGTGAGATGATGGAGTGTATACAGGGGATAGAATGGGCATCCAAAGTGCCGGTGGGTCTTCCGGTTTATAACATTGCAGGCGATCTTGACCCGGTCGGGAACTGGGGTGAAGGAGTTTACCAGACCACAAACTGGCTTGCACAGACCGGGCATAAGGTTACCACAAAGCTCTATTCAGGCTATCGCCACGAGATCCATAACTATGATGAAATCAAAGCAGATGTCGAAAAAGGGATCATAGATTTCTTTAAGGGACTGTAATTGCAGGATATGTCACTATGACAGATTCCGTCAAACCTGAAACCAGGGAGGCTATCTGATGCAGCAGGTATATGAATTTAATGCGGTCATTCACGAGGTTCCGGACAACGGCGGAGCTTATGTTGTTTTTCCCTGGAATATCCGGGAGGAGTTTGGAAAAGGGCGCGTAAAAGTCCATGCTGAATTTGACGGTATTCCTTACGATGGGAGTATTGTCAATATGGGAGTTAAAGATGAAAACGGCAGCATATGCTATGTGATCGGACTTTTGAAGGTAATTCGGAAGCAGCTGAACAAAGGTGATGGAGACAGCGTGCATGTTGTAATCAGAGAAAGGAGTAAATGAAAGAGATGTGGAAATGCCCGAAATGCGGACGGTCCTTCAAAAATGAAAATCAGAGCCATTACTGCGGGAAAGCCCCAAAAACAGTGGAGGAATACATCCTCACACAAGAAGAGGAGATCCGCAGTCAGCTTCAAAGCGTGCGGCAGGTACTGAAAAGCAGGATGCCCGATGCAGCAGAGAAGATATCATGGTCAATGCCGACATACTGGAAAGGTCATAACATCATTCATTTTGCGACACAGAAAAAGCATATTGGTCTGTACCCCGGGCCGGAGGCTGTAGAGTATTTTTCTGAAAAGCTGGATCGGGCAGGCTTGAAATACAGCAAGGGATCGATTCAGATTCCATATTCCGAGGATCTTCCGCTGGGATTGATTGCAGAGATTGCAGACTGGTGTATTAAAACCGGGAATCATGCATAATACGTCCCTCTGCCTCACTTTTCTTGATATTTCACCCCCGGGTATAAAGGAGGTTTTTTATGGAACAGAATTTTTCAATTTTCATGTTTATCTTTGCGGGAGCAGTCCTTCTTTATGCCGGGATCCTGGCGGTTACCAAAGATTACAATATGCTGCCGTACAGATCACGGGTATCTGTTAAGCCGAAGAATCCAAAGAAATATGCAGTCCAGCTGGCGAAAGCAATTGCGCTGGTGGCAGTGGCGATAGCAGCCGGGGCGGCAGTCAGCCTTTGGAATATAGCAGCAGGGGCGGTTGTGATGATCGTCGGTGTAATTGCCGCACTCTGGGCCAGTACGAAGATCGTGAAGAACGATTAAGATGGTTCTCATAATGGTCTTTTCAATCTCATTATTATATGATATACTTAAATTACCTTCCAGCTAGGCAGATTTACTTCATTACGACTCTTAATCGGGAGATGCAGGTTCGATTCCTGCCGGGCGGACTCTTCGGAGCCGTCTGTAGCTCAATGGAAGAGCGCCGTTGAATCCGCCGCTACCGGAAGGTTTTTTATTTCGCGCTTATCAGGTCATTGCGAAACGCATTGGTGAGATCAGGGGATTTCGCAATTGCCTGTGCAGGTCTGTAATAGGGAGGAGGGAGTTTTCATGAAGGCTGAATTTATAAACTACCTTTTTGACAGGCATATTTTTGTGAACAAAGAAGGGAGAGGAGAGGAAAATCCTCTGGAGACCCTTTTCGCGCTGGCAGCCCTGTTTAATATCCGGATCGTGAGCGGAGAAGAGCATGTGCAAAAAGGGATGATCAATCTTGCCTCCAGTCTTCTGGGAGAGAATGTGCCCAAGCCGTTTTATCTCGGGTTTCCCCAAAGTGTACGTGCACTTTCCAGAGATGCGCTCCTTTTCGACCAGCTCGTTCACTATACGGTTACTTACGGATTTGGACATTTTTCAGAAGCAGGCCACTCTCTGCTGGAAGAAATATTCGAAAGAACTGCTTTTAAAGAAAATCTGCAGATTCAGGATTTTTCCATCCTTACGGAAAAGGAAGCCGAAGAAAAACTGGCGGAGTATGTCGAAAATCTTCTTTCCGGTACACGTCCATTAAGTGACAGACAGTACACTCTGGTGGCAGATTACATCAGGGAATATCCATTTGAAGTCCGAACCTGCGGTTCCAAAAACACGGCGGTGCGTCTGCTGCTGGATTTCAGAGATATCTCGTATGGCAGGTTTCTTTCCATGTCAGATGTGATCAAAGTAGTGGATGAGATGAACTACCGGTTATACAATAACCGGAATCTGAAAAAACTGAATCTGAAGAACCGGGACCGCCGCCTGCTTACGGATCTTATCAATGCACTTTTTGATGAGGGACGGTGCGACTTACGCACCTGCTGTGAAAAGAAAAAAATCTGGAAAGGGCTTCTGCATCATATTCATTATCAGCCTCAGAATGATCTGGGACGCAGATTTTTGGATGTCATGCGCGGGAAAGAAAACCTGTCTGTTTTTTCCGCATTCGAAAAAGCGATGGTTGAAGAAGATTTCCACAAAGCGGCCGGTATTTTAAAAGAAGAGAAAGGATCCGGAGCCCTGGTCCGCAACCTGAATTATATTGTGAGCCGGTGCAGCAATGAAGAAGAGATCAGGTTTGCTGCAGAAAGTATCGATACAAAAAATGTGATCGTTCTTCTTCAGATGTTTGTTCAGTATAAAAATATAAGAAGTACCAGTTTTTCCGGAAAAACCCCGCGTACTTTTCGATTTACAAAATATAACGAACTGAAGATTCATAAGGAAACAGACCAGGAATTTTCATCCAGACGTTCCGGGATCTCGGCGCAGACAGCGGACTTTCTGGGAAACGTTATTCTGGAAAACCTGGAAAAGGCTTTATCCGGGAAGCTTGGCAGAGTATATATTCATCCTGGTATGGAAAATTATACGCTTCCTTTGCAGGAAAATACAGCGCAGGGAGGGCTCGGGGTCCTGCCGCGCGGTTCCCGGCTGCATATAGAAGAGGGAAAAAAGGTCAGGGCATTTACATACTGGGAAAAGGTGAATGATATTGATCTGTCTGTTTTCGGACTTGAGGAGAGCGGAAGATCAACCGAATTTTCCTGGAGAACCATGTCAGACAGACAATCTGCCGCGATTACATTCTCCGGAGATCAGACCAGTGGATATAATGGTGGGTCTGAATATTTCGATATTGACCTGGATCGATTCAGATTATTAAAACCGGCGATACGGTATCTGATATTCTGTGATAATGTATTTTCCGGGAGCCCGTTTTCAAAATGTTTCTGTAAAGCCGGTTATATGACCCGTGATATTCAGGATTCCGGCCAGGTTTTTGAGCCGAAAACAGTCCGTTCTTCCTTTTTGATCAACTGCGAGGGAACTTTTGCCTATCTGTTTGGCATTGATCTGAAGAAACGGGATTTTATCTGGCTGAATACTGCCCGCAGATCGGATTCCAGAATCGCCGGAAGTGAAGATATGACCTATATGCTCGATTATTTCCACACGGCGGATGTCATGAATTTTGACAGATTTTTCCGCATGATGGCAACGGAAGTAGTGACAGACCCGGCTGATGCCGAAATCATCGTGACAGATGAAACCGTTTCTGCGCCGGAAAATGTGGAAGTGATCCGCGAATATGATTTTGAAAAATTGATCGCCCTGATGAACAGATGATCATTCTGCGATTCATTTTGAGCATCAGGACAGGTAGTGGCGAATCGCACAGGCTAGATGTATGTGGCTGCAGAGAGTTTTGCAATTACCTATGAATTATCAAGAAAAGGAAAGGAAAAATGATGTATTTATCGGAGGATGGATAGATCATACCGGGAAAAATGACTAGAAAACAGATAGAAGAATTAATCGCCGATATGACGCTGGAGGAAAAAGTTCTGCAGCTTGTGCAGGTGCCTGGCAGTGCCTTTGAGCAGGATGTAGAGGATACCGGGACGGATACTCATCTTTCCCTCAGCACAGAAAAACTTGCCATGGTCGGAAGCACGCTGGGGATCCGCAAAGTCGAAAAGCTGAACCAGATACAGAAAAGCCACCTGGAACAAAGTCCTCACAGAATCCCTCTGCTTTTTATGATGGATGTTATTCACGGCCTGCGCACGGTTTTTCCCATGCCGCTTGCTCTGGGAGCGACCTTTGATCCGGATCTGGCAGAAGAAGGCGCCCGGATCGCGGCGAAGGAAAGTGCCGTTACGGGGATCCATGTCACATTTTCGCCCATGGTAGATGTTTCCAGGGACGCAAGATGGGGAAGGATCATGGAGTCGCCGGGAGAAGATCCTTATCTGAACAGCTGCATGGCAAGAGCACATGTGCTGGGATTTCAGGGCAGAGATCCTCTGCAGGATGCGGCGCCTTATAAAGATCATGTGAGTGCCTGTATTAAGCATTATGCAGCCTATGGCGCGGCGGAGGCGGGCAGGGATTACAATACCACCGAACTCTCTGACCACACACTCCGGGAATACTATCTTCCGCCTTATAAGGAAGGCGTACGGGCCGGGGCAGATATGGTCATGACATCTTTCAATTCATGGAATGGAGAGACGACCTCTGCAAGCAGATATCTTCTGCAGAAAATACTCCGGGAAGAGTGGGGATTCGAAGGGGTCGTGATTTCCGACTGGAACGCCATCGGAGAACTGGTGGAACACGGCCTGTGTGAAGATCTGCGCGGAGCCGCAAAGCTGGCTATCGAGGCAGGTGTGGATATTGATATGTGCTCTGGTGCTTATGCCGGATATCTGGCAGAGCTGGTTCGTTCCGGAGAAGTTGCGGAGGATCTTGTCGATGCATCTGTCCGGCGTGTGCTGCTTCTCAAAAACAAGCTCGGGCTGTTTGAGAATCCTTACAAAGATTGTGATCCCGAAGCGGCATTGCAGGTGATCCTTTGTGAAGAACACCGTCAGGCAGCCCGCAGAGCGGTACATGAAAGCGCAGTCCTTCTGAAAAATCAGGGCCTGCTTCCCCTGAAAAAGGGACAGAAGATCCTTCTGACCGGTCCCTATCTGCACGAAAAAGAACTGCACAGTATCTGGGCGATCGCCGGAAGAGCAGAAGATAATGTAAGTGTCTATGAGGCCGCCGGGGAACACAAAGCCGATTACGAATTTCTTTATGCCGACGGCTGCCGCATGACCAGCCGGGAGGATCTTGCCAGGCTGTCCGTGGAAACTCTGATTGAAGATACCCGGGAAGGGAAAGGTTTCTACGGCGCGGATGCGCTCGCAGCTGATCCGGCTCTTTTAAAAGAGGCGGCAGAAAAAGCATCTGCGGCTGACGGTGTTGTGGTTCTGATCGGTGAGAGCCGGAACATGAGCGGCGAGAGCGGAAGCCGGGGAGACATTACAGTTCCACGTTCCCAGATCGATCTGCTGCGGACGGCCGCACATGCAAATCCCAATGTGACTGCGGTCATCTTTACCGGCAGGCCGCTCGATCTTCGCGAGGTCTGCACCTTCGCAAAGGCTGTTCTGGTCGTATGGCTGCCTGGGTGCGAGGGCGGTCATGGAATCATGGATCTGCTGACAGGAGAGGCTGTTCCGTCCGGAAAACTGCCCGCGACCATGCCCTACAGCGCCGCACAGCTGCCCATCTACTATAACCATCTGAGCACAGGGCGTGCGAAACCCTACGGTGTACAGAATCCCATGTTTACCAGCTGCTATATGGACATGCCGAACCGTCCCCTGTATCCCTTCGGATATGGCCTGTCCTATACTACTTTTGCAATCTCGCCAGTGAACCTGAGCCGTGATACGGTCCGCATGGATGATCTATCAGATCCGTCCGGGGCATGCCTGAAAGCGTCCGTGACAGTGACAAATACAGGAACCTGCACGG
>CACZPF010000223.1 GCA_902782975.1 uncultured Lachnospiraceae bacterium | reverse complement strand
TTTTAAGCCTGGTCAAGAATCTGGGATTCGGCTTCCCGTCAGTAGATATCGCAGCAGGAAATCTGCTGGAATTTTCGCGTATTTTTTATGCGGCAGGGCTTGTGACAGCAGGCTTTGTCAGTGATAAAAACAGAAAATACGGGGCGGTGTGTACCGTGGGGGCGCTGATCATTCCTTTTGTTATGCTGTCTCTTGTGGGAGAATCTGTTCCGGCAGCGATTTTCTGGAGTCTTGATTATCTGTTTTTCGGATTCTTTTCTGTGTACAGGGTCGTTGTTTTTTCGGATCTGGCAGAAAGCAGGAAAATCTGGCATCTTGGCGTCCTGGGACTTTTTTCCGGGAGGCTTGGAGATGCTGTCGGCACAGGGATATGCCTGGGTCTTGGAAATTACCGGATCATTCTGATCCTGACGGCTGCCGGGTTGTTCGTGCTGACGGTCTTTGTGTTTTTTCAGATGTACCAGATACTTTATCAGCCGGAGGTCGTACGGCAAAAAAGTGAAGAGGAGGTATTTGAGGATTTTTCGGCCAGGCATGACCTTTCTGCCAGGGAGAAGGAAGTGTTCCGCCTTATGATACGAGGTCATTCAAATTCGGAAATTGCGGCTGATCTTTTTGTATCCGAAAGTACGGTTAAGTTTCATGTGCATAATATTCTGAAAAAGACGGGCTGCAAGACCAGGGTCGAACTGGTTGGAAGGTATAAGGCGGAGCTGTATAATCAGGAGGGGGAGGACGGGATGGCTCTCTCGCAATAGCCATAGGATCCATTATCAGATACTGTTATTAAAAATGCCTGCCGGGGTTCCGGCAGGCATTTTTTTCCGATAAGGCCCGAATGTGACGGCCAGGCTTTATCTCTGTTTCAGATCAGAACTACTTCATTTCCTTCCACCGGATACTTTGTATCCATCTTTTCCGCCAGGGAAATGCGCTCCATGTAGGAGACGATTTCCTGGAATTTCGGATCATCGGAGTTCAGAACATAAGGTGCACAGTCTTCCGGAAGGTAGGCTGGCAGGAAGGATACACGGGTGATCTGTTTATTCTTTACCTCCCATTTTGCCACCATCGTCAGGTAAGAATCCATGGGGAAGCTCCGTTTCGTGGTTTTAAAAGCATCTGAGATGGCGGTCATTTCAGTATGGTTCTTGGACGTCAGCATATCCTGGTGAAGGGTGGCCTGGTCCCGCAGCATGTTGGTGACTTCTTCCATGGCGAAGTTGCCAAGGCTGTAGAAGATGACTTTCCCTTTGTAGATTTCGATGGGTTTCAGGATATGGGCATGATGGCCCAGCACCAGGTCCGCGCCGTTATCGATGGCAAAGTGGGCATAGTATTTCTGGTAATCGGCGATGACGGCTTCTTTAAAATGGATCCCCCAGTGGATGGAAACGATGACAATGTCGGCTTCCTGTCTGGCTTTCTGGATGTCCTCGATCATATGGTTCAGGTCGTCCGGATGCGGGAAGGAATAGATCCGGCACGGAGTTCCGGGCTGGTCATGTTCTACCGGAACATAGGCGGTGATGCCGCGTGCAGGATTGCAGCCGGGGCGCATTTCCTGTGCCCAGAAGCCCTGGGGAAGAATGGAACAGTAGCCCAGGACGGCAACCTTTGTTCCCTTGACGTCGATGACGGGATATCTGCGGGCATCGGCTTCGTTTTTGCCGGCGCCGGTTACATAGAGTCCTGCTTCCTTTAAATGGTCGATGGTTTCGTTAAATGCTTCGCGGCCGTAGTCCAGGGCATGGTTGGAAGCCCAGGAAACCACGTCGAATCCGGCATCCTTCATGACTTTTGCCACTTCAGGACGGGATGAACAGGGCATTCTGGTGCAGGAGGAAGGTGTTCCCTGAAGGCTGAGCACGGATTCCAGCTGGCCGAAAGTAAGGTCGGCATTTCTGAACAGATCGGCTACATGAGCAAAGGAAGAAGATAAGTCGTCTCGATAGGGAGCACAGTCTCCTACACCGAGCATGGTTAAAGATTCTGCTGACATGGTGATAACTCCTCTTTTTCAAAGTGTACTGACATACAGTGCAGTCGGGTGAGTGAGCACGTTTTGCTTACATTTATGGTGAATGCCGCTACTGGACTTTACGTATCTCAAACAATTTGTTAATCGCCTGGTCCAGCACATAGTTGGCGTACCGGTAGTCGTGGATGGCATCCGGGACCGACAGGAACTCATTTTTCAGCCCCACTTTATCCAGATATTCTTTAAATTCATAGGCCAGTTCATAACCGTAATCCTTCGTGCCGCAGGCCATGTAGAGCATCGGCGCTTCTTTTCCGGATTCTTTTAGCTGTTTTGCCAGAAACAGAAGATCATTTTCTGTTCCGTACAGGCGTTCGTCCATGGGCCCGAAGGCGTCTTCATGTACCGGCGGAACAAATCCGTAAACCTCCTTTGCCAGCTTCACCATTTTTACCTGGTCCTTCGCGCCGGACATGGCCATGCAGGCGGTATACAGCTCCGGATTATGAAGGGCAAGCTTCATGGCACAGTGTCCGCCCATGGAAAAGCCCGCTACAAAGTTATCTTCCCTTTTCTCAGAAGCCGGGAAGTAAGCCCGCACAAGCCGCGGCAGCTCCTGGGTGGCATAGGTCAGATATTTCCGTCCGTGGACCATATCGCAGCAGAAGCTTTCCTCCGCGTCGAAGCAGACGGTCATGATCTGTTTTTCCTGGGCGAACATTTCCACCTGGGAATACCGGAGCCATGCGGAAGAATCCTGAGAACCACCGTGGCAGAGCCAGAGAACCGGGAATCTGCGGGCGGGATCGTAAATTTCATCGAGGGAGGCTCCTCGCTTCACATTATCCATATCCGGGATGGTTACGACGATCTTGGTATCCATGCCGAGAACGGCAGAGTGAAAAGTATACTGGAAACAGCCCATACAATAACTCCTTTCGAAAGGAGACAGGGGACGGTTCTCTGTCTCCTTTTTTGAAATTTTCTGACAAAGGAGACAGAGAACCGTCCCCTGTCCCCTTCCTAGCCTTTTACGGCGCCCATGGTGAGGCCTTTGGCAAAGTATTTCTGGAAGAATGGATAGATGATCATGACAGGAATGACCCCCACCGCTGCGATGGCCATCCGGACGCTGATGCTGGGGATGGTGATGCCGGTGACACCGTACTGGGCAGCTTCACCGCTCGATAAAAAGTTGACCTGCTGGATCATCCGGTTCAGAAGATTCTGGAAGGTGTATCTTGCGGAATCGTTGATGTAGTAGAGACCATTGGCCCAGTCATTCCAGTAGGCCAGGCCGATCATGAGGCCGATGGTGGCCAGGATGGGTTTGGCCATGGGAAGAACGATCTTAAAAAAGGTATTCCATTCTCCGGAGCCGTCGATGGTGGCGGATTCGATGATCTCGAATGGAATGTTGTTGGAAAAGAAGTTACGCACGATCATGACATTGAAGGCACTCATCATCAGGTTGGGTACCAGATAGGCAAAGATCGTATTTTTGATGTGGAAAATGGTAGTCCACATCATATACTGGGATACGAGGCCGCCGTTGAACAGCATGGTAAAAAATACCAGAAAGGATAAAACCTTGCGGAACCGGAAATCCCTGCGGGAGAGCGGATAGGCCATCAGGCAGGTGATGGTGAGCGCGCAGATGGTCCCGATCAGTGTGACGATGGCTGAACGCCCATAGGAAGAAACGATCATGCTGGTGCTGAGGAAGATATACCGGTAGGCGTCCAGACTGAACTGCTTCGGCAGCAGCCGGTAGCCGTTGATCATCAGCGTATTTTCTTCTGTAAGAGAAGATATAAGCATCAAAAGGAACGGCAGGATGATCAGAATGGTTACAATGGAAAGAACAATGATGGCTGCTGCCTGCACTCCCTTGTAGCGGACTTTTTCTTTAGTTTTCATATGAGTCCCTCCTTAGAAAAGTGCGTTGTCCTTGTCGATCTTCCGGACGATGCCGTTACTGATCAGCACGATACAGAAGCCGACAATGGACTGGTAGAAGGCGGCAGCGGCAGACATGCCGATGTTTCCGAGAGACATAAGGCCTCGGTAAACGTAGGTATCGATGGTCTGGGTCACACTGTAGAGTGCGCCGGAATTCATGGGTACCTGGAAGAAGAGGCCGAAATCGGAGTAGAAGATACGGCCGATCATCAGAAGAGACATGGTGATCATCGTCGGGCGGAGCAGAGGCAGGGTGATATACCGGATCTGCTGCAGCCGGCTGGCACCATCCACGGAGGCGGCATCATACAGCGAGGCATCGATGCCGACGACCGAGGCAAGATATAATAAGGTACTGTACCCCATGGTCTTCCATACATGGATAAAGACCAGGATAAAAGGCCAGTATTTTTTTTCGGAATACCAGTTGACCGCAGTAAACCCCAGTGGTTTCAGGATGGCGTTGTTGATAAATCCTGCGTCTCCTGCAAGAAAAGCATATGCCAGGTAGGAAACAATGACCATGGAGATGATCTGGGGCATCAGAAGGACGGTCTGGAAGAATTTTTTCAGCAGGGCATTTACGATCTCATTCAGAAGAATGGCCAGCGTGACACCCACCACCATGTTGAGGATGATAAACACCAGATTATACAGCAGGGTGTTGCGGGTGATCATGGCGGCATCACCGGTGGAGAACAGGAATTTAAAATTTTTCAGTCCGTTCCAGGGACTGCCGAAGACGCCTTTGGCAAAATTGATATTTTTGAAGGCAATAAAGATGCCGGCCATGGGAATGTAATTGTTGATGATCAGATAGATTCCGCCGGGGAGCATCATGGCCAGAAGGGCCAGTTCTTTTTTGGTGATTTTTTTCCTTTTTTTCTGAGTCATGGTAAAAAGCCTCCGGTTATGTATATCTTCGTGCATCTGCAGATACGGCAATATGAATAAAAGGTCTCAGGTGCATGCCGGTATACGTGGATGAATGCAGCTGTCAGAAGAAATCGGGCAGCGAAAGCTGCCCGATTTCTGCCATGTGGCACGGAATGATCTGTTCAGCCACTTTGTTTTTTGAAAAAAGAATAAATCATCAGAAATCTTTATTTCCCGTTTACTTTTACCCACTCATTAAGCTGTGCCTGCTTTTCGGCGATGATATCCTCGATGCCGGCTGCTTTCAGTTTTTCAATGAAGTTCGGGATCTCTACCTCGGGATCAAGAATACCATAGTCAAGACCCGGCTGATATTCTGCGAGAACGTTCTGAACAGCAGTGATCTCGGTAGCCACATTGGTGGCATCGAAGTAGAAGCCAAGGCTGCGGCTGCGCTCGCAGTTCATCAGAAGATCATGCTCTTTCTGCTTGTAGCCAGCGCCGTCCAGGGCTCTGTCGGTTGCCAGATAATAGTTGCCGAACATCATCGGGAAACAGGTGCCGCAGTCAGCAGACCACTGGGTGGACATATCGATATCTACGACATCTTCGCCTCTTGTATAATCCACGCCTTCAATACCATAATACCACAGATCAAGAAGTTCTTTGTTGGTATACAGCTCATTCAGGAAGATCATGGCGCCTTCCGGATTTTCAGCTGTTACAGGAACAACTTCCAGGAATTTAAGGAATCTTGCCTTGGTCGGGCCGGTGGAAACGGAAACGGAATCAACGCCATACTGTACAGAAACCGATGCAGCATAGTTTTCCGGAGCGATATAGGTTCCGTTGGCCATGTAGCAGAATGCATTTCCGGTTTTATAGTAGGCGTCTGCATTTTCACCGCTGGTGGCGATGTCAGAAGCTACATAACCTTTTTCATACCATTCATGCATCATCTTGCAATAGTCCATGTACTCCTGGGTTTCGAAGATATTGATAAGATCCCAGTTGTCTTCGCCGACCAGTACACCGAGGCCGTCTGCAAGGCTCTCATAATCCGGCATGCAGCGGAATGTAGCAGGAAGTCCTGTGAAGTCCTGGGTACCGGAGATAATGGGACGGATGGCAGGTTCGTTTTCTTTAATAACGGCAAGAAGCGGCTCAATATCGGCAATGGTCTTGATGGACTGATAGTCCAGGCCATATTTGTCGATCAGGGCTTTCTGGAAGGTGACAACATCGCAGTTAAATTTATCGTCGATGACAGGAATGGAATACAGGGAGCCGTTCATACGGGTCGCTTCCAGAAGCCAGCCAAGTTCTTCTTCTCCGCCGAAGGCGTCTTTGATACCCTGGCCGTATTCTTCGATCAGATCATCCAGCGGGAGGAGTGATCCGTTGGCAACATAGTTGCTGTAGCGGTTGTCGGTGATGGCGGCAAGATCGACACGTTCGCCGCTGGCCATACGCATGGTAAACTCATCCCAGTAGGAAGAGGACATGGTCAGTTCGAGCTTAATATTTACGCCCAGAGGGTTCATGATCTCATTCACTTTTTCCAGAACGCCGTCAATGGTAGCCTGGTCGGGATTGCCCATGTAATTGTAGGTGAAAATGACAACATCTTTTACTTCCGGTGCTTCCGCATAAACGGAAGGTGCGCTTCCAAGAAGCATTGCGCCGGCCATGGCAGCGGCTAAAATTTTAGAAAAACCTTTTTTCATTTTACTACCTCCTCCTGTTGATACATAATGGAATTATACAACCCCTCTGACAGACAGGGACGGGAGATTCCTGCTTTTTGGCATCATCAGGAACGGCAGGATCTCTCCCCTGAAGTATCAGAAAATAGCTACTTTTATCTTACAATAATTCTTATGGTTTGTAAACGCTAAAAAGATTTAGCGCAAATAAATAGCCAAAACATACAAGAAAAGAAAATATTATTTGTGAATAGTGACCAACACAGGACATGTGCGTGTTCTGCCGGCTTGACTTTTATACCAGCGGGAATTATATTGAAATTACTTCACAATGAAAGGAAAACCAG